>JAFYPY010000058.1 GCA_017547345.1 Bacillota bacterium
AAAAAGGAGACGTTATGGAAAGATTAAACGTAAATCCTACCAGAATGAATCTTACGACCTTGAAGAAGAGACTTGTAACAGCTAAAAGAGGCCATAAGCTTATGAAGGATAAGAGAGACTCTCTTATGAAGGGCTTCCTTGAGCTAGCTCGTGAAAATAAGCGTTTCCGTGATGAAGTAGAAGCTCAGCTTGCTGAGGTTTATGCAAACTTCTCCGTTGCTAGTGCTGCTATGAGCCAGGAAGTAATGGAAGAAGCTTTGATGTATCCTAAGCAGGGCGTAGAACTTGAAGTTGGAAACAAGAATATCATGAGTGTTAATGTTCCTCGATTTGGGTATAAGACTACGGCAGAAGACCCTACGGATATTTATCCTTATGGTTTTGCATCAACTTCCGGTGAACTTGATAGTGCAGTAGATGGACTTGCAGCGGTACTCCCTGCAATGCTTGAACTGGCTGCTAAGGAAAAGGAAGCGGCAATGATCGCTGCCGAACTTGAGAAGACTCGTCGTCGTGTAAATGCTTTAGAGTATGTTAAGATTCCACAGCTTGAGATGACTATAAAGTACATCATGATGAAACTTGACGAAAACGAGAGAGGGAATCAGACTCGTCTCATGAAGGTCAAAGACATGATTCTACAGGAAGCAATCGAAGAAAGACGCGAACGCAGCAAGGAATGCGAAGATTGTTGCTAGGCGCTTAATGCGGATTAGCAGATTTAGGACGCGGCTGAAGCGATTTGAAATGTAAGAAAACCCCGTTGGTTTGTAAACTAACGGGGTTTTGTTGTTTAGTTACCTTATGTAAGTTGTAGTTTTACGGGTACTGCGATTTGAGTAATATAATCACCGCTGTTTTCTCCGCGATTTGGAGGCCCCTCTAAAAAAATGGAACGGAAAGGCCCAGTAGTTTCGATATTGTTTTCTTTAACATATTTCATCAATGCCTGGATGGCTGTATATGTTTCTTCGTACGGACCACGGTAATATATGCATAGTGCTGGTGTTTCTAAGAATTCCACACGTTCAGGGCCTTCATAATCATCTTCTACTGGAATGCAGCACATAAGATCTAGCTCATTTGCACCTTGCGTCATACGCATAGTAAACATACGAAGCAGCATAGACATCTTTCCAGTACGGGCAGCAGCAATATATGTATCCCTTAATTTGTTTGCTGCATCTAAAACGTTTTCGCATTTATACTGCTTGCAGTAACAAACCTGATGAGGTAGCTGTGTTCTGTGAACTGTCAGGTCTCCACGCTTAGCTGCACGCACCTGTAACATTTGAATATTTCTGTCAAGGGATGCACGCAATTCCATAAGGCGCTGAAGATGTGCATCAATGTTGTCTGTATTGTAATAATATTCAGCGACCTCTTTCAAAGTAAGTCCAAGTGCTTGAAGAGAGCGTATTGAACGTATTTGTGTCATATTGTCAGCAGAGTAATAACGGTATCCACTTCTTTCATCTTTAACAGCAGGGGTAAGAAGCCCCATATCTTCATATACGAGAATGGTTTTACGAGTTATGCCCATTATTTTAGAAACTTCTCCAATTTGAAATAATTCTTCGCCATGTTTTTTCATAATACTTCACCTAATTAAATCGATGTGATTGACTCGTACCTTAAGGTACGGCTTATAATATGAATTATAGTAGGGCAAGGTCTATCTTGCAACAAAAAAATTAAAATGGCCGTAAATAGAGGTGATCAGTATGTTTAGAAAGATATTATCTAAACTGGCAGCATTAAGTATAACTACGAAAATTATTATAGGTATAGTTACTGTTGCAATAGTTTTTGGGCTCATTATGTTTGGGGCAACTCAGCCTATGGATGCACCCGATAAACAGGACTTACAACAGGATCAACAAGCAGACATAATGGATGCTGACGATGTCGAAAAGGATGGGATATTCAAAGAATTCTTTTCTAATATTTTTGACATTTTGACAGGCAATGATCCTACGGACAAGGCTGAAGAAGTTAGATATATAGTTAAATTTGAAACTAACGGCGGTGGTGAAATTAAAGACCAATCCGTTGTTGCTGGCACAAACATTAGCAAGCTTCCGACGCCTAATAGAAACGGATACATATTCCTTGGATGGTACTATGACAAAGGGCTAGAAAAGGCAGTTGAAAGTGACGATGAAGTAGATAAAAATATGACTTTGTACGCGTCATATTTAGAGCAGACTCCACTAGATACGCTAGAGAGAGTTAATTTTGCTGCGGCCGAAAACGTAGGCAAAGACTTTACTATCAAAGTTATTTCCTCTGACAGTACTATGAGTGCAAAGGATGTTGAAGGATCACTCACGGCTTTAAATTTAACAAATCCTAATGCTAAGGATTTCATTAAAGTGACAGATGTAGACGACGGCTTTGTGATTAGTGGAATAAAAGAGTCCGGAGATATGGGTATAATCGAAGGATTTGAAGAAGGTGCTACATATACAATTAAGCTTAACAGCGATGCTTTAAGTTTTGATGGCTATCCTGAGACTGCACGTGAATTCAACTTCACAACATACAAAGAGGAAGTTTTAAACTTTAAGCTTAATGATGATATTACATTCATTCCTGCATCTGACCTTAAAAATATTACAAACAATGGGCAGAATGTAAGTACTCTTGATATCGCTTTATATACTGTACGAAACGACGGCAGCATGAGCGCTGCGGACCTTACAGAAGGAACATTTGAATATACAAAAGGCGCACTTAAAGTAGGCGAGATTGTTTCTGTATACGATGGCCTTATTCCAACAGAAAGAACTCTAGATACTCCTGCTGACCAACTTGGTGACATCGGTTATGTTGAAATCACTGCTAAGGATGGCAATAAATATAGCTACAAGAGCGCACAGGCAGAAGATATAATCTTTACACCTGATATGCTACCTGTACCAGAAGGCGTTGATCTTGACAAAAAGGCTTCAACTATTACAGTTGATGACAAATACTTCGACTATTCTAAAGATTTCTACGCTAGTATGGATCTTGGTAGCCAGACAACAGTTGACGTTGGAGACTTCCTTGTATTCTACACAGGAAATCTTGAAATAACACAAGGCAAAAACGCAGCAGAACGCAAAGGTTTTGCAGAAGTTACAGGCGTAACAAAAAACGATAATGGAACAACAACAGTAAAATACAAAGAAGTAAGCTGGGATTACGTAGATTCCTCTATGGATGTTTATACTCAGGACGAAATGACTGCAGATGAACTACTTGAAGGAATTAACAAGGAAGAGGTAGAAGCAGAAATCGAACAGCAGGCCATCGACTCTGGCTTTGTTGAAGAAGCAGCACAGTACCTTGCTTCTCTTTCCCTTGCAACAGATAACTTCTCCAAGCTTAGCGACAACATGAATCTTGAGGACTACAAGGTTGTTCTTAAAGACGGTACACCGGTAACACCTGAGCAACTAAATCTTATGAGCGGTGGTATCAGTGCTCAGGTTGCAGATACAAAGGTGAAGGCTACTGTAAGTAGAAAACCAAGTCACCTTGGTAATGTTTCAGGCACAGATGCAGACAAAGAAGGTATTGCAATAAGCCTTGAAGTTACAAGCGTCATAACAATAGATTCCGCAGATGACGAAGGCGAACTTGAAATCACCGTAACAGGTAAATTTGTGGAAGAAATAGGATTCGATTATGGTGCATCTAGTGATACTGAATGGGACTGGGCTGTAATCATTCCATATATCAAAGAATGGACAGTTTCTGCGAATATTGACTTACTGAACTATACTGGCCTTGAAATCACTGCAACAATGATTACAAAAGAGGCAGATGATGACAGCATTTTTGGTGAGGCGGCTAATATAGCAGAAGAGATAAAAGCTCTTTTAGAAAAGAATACAAATCCAGAAACAGGCGATGACTATCATACTAAGCTTATCGAAAAATACTCTGAAATGGTGCACGCTGATTCCGACTGGATTAGAATTGTTGAAATCAATATCTTCGAATTTGATAAGCATTTACCACCTGCACTACCAATCATTCATCTTGAAGTAACTGTTGATTTTGTTATTCAGATGGATGCAAGTGTTGCCGTGGGCTTTGAATTTGAATATCTAGAAGGCGAACGTTATGTATTTAATGTACGCATAACGGAAGGAGATATTACAAGCAACAGCGTTTCACTTAAAGAGAAAACATATGAACTGAATTTCTACACAATGGGACGTATGGCAATTAAAGCCGGTGTAGAATTAGAATTCAAAGTAGGTCTATTCTCCACAAAACTTGCCAATATTGGTTTTGACGCGGGGGCAGGCCCATATACTAAACTTTACGGATATTTCTACTATGAACTAAAATATACTGAATCTATGGGCCGTAGCCAAAATTACAGTGGTGCGCTACTAACACAGGTTGGGGTGTATTTCCACCTAGGTCTTAATGCAGAAGCAATTGGCGGTAAGTACTCATCCTCCGTTGACCTTGTAGACGAGGAATGGTTATTATGGCAGGCAGGACGTAGGGATAACGTACTTGATTTTGCAACTGCACAGAATGACTTACCTGAAATGGTTATGAGACAGTATGTACGAAGAGTACAGCTTCCTGATAATGTATTCAACATGCTATATCTTGACCTAATAACAGGTGATGACAAGAATGCAATCTACAATGACTGGAATGATCCTGATAGAGAAAATGATTTCCGTAACGGAGAGAACTATTCAATAAAGATGACAAATGATAAGTTCTCATATGATCCAAAAACAAACGAAATCGTGGTTAGAGCAGACGAAGAAGACATTAAGATAGAAGGTGAAATGATCATCACTTGGAAACAAAAGGCAATGTCATTCAGCTCCAAGCCACTACAGAGAAGAGTAAAACTTTACTGGGATAACCTACGTGATGGCTATATGATCGTACCTTATACAAATGGAGGATCTTATGTTCCACTAATTGCAAAAGGATATGAAGAGAAAGTTACAAAGCCAGCAGACCCAACAAAATTAGGCTATATCTTCGATGGTTGGTATACAGATGAAGAGTTTACAAAACCATATACATTCCCTAAGGCGATGCCAAATAAAGATACAAACATCTATGCAAAATGGGAAGCTGCGACAGATATTCCGTACACAGTAGAGCATTATCTAGAAAACTTCAAGTCAGGTGAATATGAACTAGTTGAAACTGAAACCTTTGAAGGAACAACAGATACATATGTATCACCTGCAGTTAATTACTATGAAGGATATGCATCTCCAGAAGTACAGGAAGTTAAAGTAGAGGCTGATGGTAGCAGCGTTCTACGCTACTATTACAAGCTTCACCGCAGCAGTGTAACATTCGAATCTGGTTTAGATGGTAAGGAGGATTCAACATTCACACTTAAGTATGGTGCGAGAATCTCTGCTCCAAAGATGTCTGCAAAAGGTTATGAATTCAAAGGATGGACAATTGATGGAACAACAGTTGTTATC
>JAFYPY010000059.1 GCA_017547345.1 Bacillota bacterium
AACATGATACCCTGGTCTCCAGCACCAGTTTCTTCGATCTGGTCGTCTAAAGTACCTTCCTTGTATTCTAATGCCTTGTCTACGCCCATAGCGATATCTACGGACTGTTCGTCGATTGCAGAAAGAACTGCACATGTGTTACCGTCGAAGCCATAATCACTTCTGTCGTAACCGATGTCAAGAATTACCTGTCTAACAATCTTTGGAATATCTACATAGCAGCTTGTGCTAATTTCGCCCATAACCATTGCATAACCAGTAGTAGTTGTTGTTTCTGCAGCAACTCTACCATATGGGTCTTCTGTAAAAATTGCGTCTAAAATCGCATCTGAAATCTGGTCACAGATTTTATCAGGATGCCCTTCAGTAACGGATTCTGATGTGAATAATCTTCTCATTTTTGCCTCCCTTTTTATTTCATCCTTATTGTAATTAAAAAACCTCTCCGTCAGAAAGAGAGGCTTGATTTCGAATTCGTATTCCTCATCTTTCAGAACTAACAATTCTGTAGGATTTAGCACCTTTTATGCTATCTGATAGCACCTAGGTTGCCGGGCTTCGCAGGGCCTATTCCCTCAGCCACTCTTAATAAGGATTTCAATTTGTTAAAAACTTGCATACAATATTATATATCTTTTTCTTCGAAAGTCAACTGCTACTCCAATAATTTATTGTTTTTTCGCAGAAATAAGGTATACTTAACATATACACTTTTTTGAGAGGTATTAAACTTGACACATAAAAATAATTCACCATTCAAAGTAATAACAGGTGGTCTAGCAGAAAGCGTAAACAGTAGCAAAAAAGAATTTGCTGCAGCATACTTAACCGATACAAGACTTATGGGTGTTGTTGGAATGTATGTACACTGGTATCTTCCAGAAAATGTACGTTACAAAGAGCTCTATCAGCTCTTCTATTTTGATGCCGAAGAACACGGCTTTGACAATTACAAAAGTCTTCTTTGTTCCGGTTCTTCCGATGACGCTATATTAGTTGCAAAAGCAGAAAACACACTTTTCGGCGGACTTGGCGGTAAGCAAGTGTACATTACCGAGAACGAAGCTCGTTTTATGGTGCAAAAGTATGCTCAATTCAATGATGAACATAATCTTCCTCTTCCAGGTGGATACAGTGAGTATGGTTTTATGCTAAACGACAAGGTTGAACTATCAAAAGAAGAAGAGTTTGCATTGATGACAAAACAATGTACATCCCTAACTAGTCCTTATCAAGTAATCAATTACTTTCTTATGCGATGTTTTGGCAAGGATTTTGAGGCAGCCAAACTTCTTACTAAAGGCTATGTAAGGACAAACATTTTTACTGAACACAAATGTGCTACATTCTTACGCAATACCATAGAGGATGCACCTGACGATGTTAGTGGTACTAACAGCAAATATGTAGCAACAGATTCAGATTCTAAATTCGGCACCTTCGACACTTACAAGTCATATATGTGCGAATCATTGATTGAATATGACGGCAAATATTTCCTTATAATAACTCAAGTAACTTTAGACCAGCTAAAAGTTGTTAAATGGGAAAAAGTTTCTACATTCAAGGTTACAACAGCCGAGGCTTCCATGATGACATCTCGTGGAGAGTTCGTTACTGTTTGTGATCTTATAGAAGATTCTCCCGAATTTAACAGAGCTTCTACAAGATTAGTTTCCAAGTCTATGGTTACCGATTATGATAATGGAAAGCTTTTTATGATTTTTAATCCCGATAATGACCATGTTAAAAAACAAACATATTTATTAAATGATGATGTAAAAGGTATCTATTACTTGGTCGACGATAGTCAACTGATTTTGGCTTCTTATAGCTTGGATGGGATAAGAGACCTAGAAGCGGACTTAGCTTCTTCCCGTATGTCAAATTTTGTCGTTCCTGTATCCAAATATGAATTTAAGGAGCCAGTTCTCTTCGAATTCATGAATAGCATCTTCGATGATTTTGAAGATTTTGTAGCGACAATAGCCCTCCCTCAAGGGCCCGAAAATGAGTAAAAAAAACCTTGTGTAATAATGTTTTATGTCAACTGTTGTTCGCACTTATGTCAAACACTTTTCAACATACTAAATCCCCCTATTTTCAACGGTTTGAGCATTTATCCACATACTTTTCAAAAATCGTATACAATTTTACTCACATATCCTTGTGGATAACTTGTACAGTCTAAAACCTTTATTTTTCAACGGTTTTAGCCAATTCTTTATCGAGTTAAATCGGAGTTATCCACAGGTTTTTTTATTTATCAATACTGTTTTTACCATTTTTGTTCGCACTTTGAATAATTTGAATTTTTTGCTCTTTTTCTAGACTAAAACTTGTATTTATACCCTCCCAAATAGCCGTGGCTAGTAACTCTTGATATTCTAAGCTTTTCAGCCTCTTACACTCATCAATATTGGACAGAAAACCACACTCAACCAGTATTATTGGACTATTAGGATTCTTAAATAAAAGGATGTCGTTTTTTGTCATAGCCTGTCTTTCTCTGCCGTCAGGAATGTTGAATTCAAGGGATTTCTGTATGTTTTGTGCATATGATTTAGAAGATTGTTCACC
>JAFYPY010000060.1 GCA_017547345.1 Bacillota bacterium
AATATAATTAAAGAACCAGTTTATAAACTGGTTCTTTTTTGTTGTAATATGAAGATTGTGTGGTTTATTCTGGAATCAATTGACTTTACCTTGGGAAATTAGTAAATTATTCTTTGCAAATACTATTTAGGGGGAAATTATGGGGAATTTTAGATATAAAATTGCACAATTCATGATAGGTAGAAATGGATTTGACAGTTTCTGCCAAGGACTATTAATAGCATCGCTTCCGCTTATTGTTATAGATATTTTTCTTCCAGGCAGACTGTTAAGCAGATTAGCAACGATAATTATCATCTATGCTTACTATCGTGCTTTTTCTAAGAATATCACTAGACGTCAAGCAGAAAACCAATGGTTTATAAACGAGGTTGCTCTTCCATTAGGGGCATATCTTAAGCGTGACAGAAAAAACTACGCATACTTCAAATGTCCTACATGTAGACAAGTTCTAAGAGCACCTAAAGGACGCGGCAGAATCAGAGTTACTTGTAGCAGATGCACAAGCAAATTCGAAAAAAAGGTATAAGTAAAGGTCAGACGTTGATATGTCTGACCTTTTTAATGTCGAAATATAGGGAGCGAATGGTCCACAATTAATACACCATGAGTGTTGCAGGTAATCCTGCAAGGGAATATGGAAAAGCTCGCGGTTGACCTTTCGAAAGGGGTTTTGGTTCTTAGAAAGGAAGCTTTGAGGATGCGTATCACTATAACACTCTCAAAAGGGGTTCTAAGGATTACGATTTCCAAAAAAAGAAAAAACCGCAACGGCTAGCCGATTCGCGGTTTAACCAATAAATAAGGTTAGCTAAAAGCTTTCCTTCCCCTGCCTATAGAATAGCATAATAAAGTCACTATTTCAACAGTTAAGGTAGGATATTATTTCGATGTCCATCATACTAAAATATGCTTTCTACAAATTCAAAGATTGGTACAAGCACAATCGGCATAAAGATTGCTGGCAGATAATTCATTATCTTTAACTTTGAAACACCGATTAGATTTAACGCCATTCCAACTAAGATAATCGAACCGACACAAGTCATTTCAGCAATAACTACTTCGCTCAAAAAAGGTTCAATAAATTGCGCCATCAAAACTAAGCTTCCCTGAAATACGAAAATAAAAAGTGCAGATGCCATAACACCAAAGCCTAGAGATGCCGCAAAGAAAATCGCGCCAAATCCGTCCATTGTCGCCTTTGTTATAAGCATTGTGTTGTCTCCAACAAGCCCTGCCTGAAGTGAACCAACAATAGTCATTGCCCCTACACAAAATATCATACTTGTAGTAACAAAGCCTTCCGCAAAAGTAGGCCCACTTTTGTCAGTATTTTTTATAAAACGTTCTTCGAATTTTGATACTGCACTATTAACGCGCCTATCAATATCAATAGCAAGCCCAATTACAGAACCTATGGCCATAGATATTACAGCAACAAGAGTATTTTGGCCTTCAAATGCTCCACTTATCCCTATGTATACAGTACAAAGCCCCATAGCACTAATTATAAAATTAGACCAATCCTTTGGGATTGCCTTCTTAGCAAGCAAACCAATACTGCTTCCCAACAAGACCGTAATCGTGTTAACTATTACACCAAGCATACTTATTCGCCGTCCTTACCACTAAAAGCACCTGTTAAGTCTGCTCCACTTTTCTTCGCTTCCTCTTCAAGCGCAGCAATATTTTCTAAGTGCTCATCAATTTCTGCACACCATTCTTTAAGTTTATTCACATCAGGCATTTCATCAATACCTACAACCTGATATACATAATCACCAATTTCTTCTTTTATATCTTTAATTCTACCCTTTTCAAGAACGATTTTGCCCTTTGCCTTGCCATAATCAAAAGTATCACCAGCAACTTCTCCAACTTTGTTTGCAACTTGTCCTAATTTATCTAAAAATGCCATACTCATGTCCTCCTTTAATCAAATAAAATATATTTTTAATTATATCACGCTTGTGTTAAAATAGAAGCAAATAATTATTCAAAAGGAGAATTTTTTATGCTTTTAGGACACGAAAAAGAATGTTTCTTGCACCTACCTACGCCAATTGAATACTTACCGAATATATCAAAGGATCTTGGAATAGAACTATATATTAAGAGAGACGACTTAACTCCCCTTGCTATGGGTGGAAATAAGCTAAGAAAGTTAGAATACTTCTTAAAAGATGCAAAGGATAAAGGGGCGACACTCCTTCTAACTACTGGAGGTATCCAGACAAATCATGGCAGACTTACCCTTGCCGTTGCAAAGAAGTATGGCATGAAAGGTGCTATCGTCTGCACTGGAGAATATCCAGGCGAACTAAGCGCAAATCTTATTTTAGACGGCATGATGGGCTGTGAAGTTTGGATTAAGAAACCAGATGGCGTTCATTCGGATGGGCAGCTAACAAAGATTGCCATCGAAGAGGTGACTAAGCACTATGAAGAACAAGGCGAAAAGGTATACTTTATCCCAATGGGCGGTTCCAACGAGTTAGGCTGCCTCGGCTATTACGACTGTGCACTTGAGCTTGCAGATCAAATTAAGGGTACTGAACTCGAGGGTGCTCATGTGGTTTCTACAGTTGGCAGTATGGGTACATACATGGGACTTTTTGCTGCTATCAAAAACGAAAAACTTCCAATGACTCTAACTGGAATTGCTATCCTTCAGTATAAAAATATTATAGAATTCGCATCTAAGTATTACGAAAGATTCCGCCAGTTTGTTGGCCTTGAGTTAACTGCTACAGAAGATGAATTTAAGATTACTACAGAATACGATCGTGGCGCATACAATAATCCGTGCAAGGAAGTTAGAGATGCTATGTACTATATGGCAGAAAAAGAAGCCATCATACTAGACCCTTGCTACACAGGAAAA
>JAFYPY010000002.1 GCA_017547345.1 Bacillota bacterium
ATTCTATTCCAAAGAAGAACAGCAAAGTAGTTTGGTCTTGGCAGGAATGTACCATGCTTTAGGTATCCGTAGTCGGAAGATGCTAGAGTGTTGTGGAAAATGATACCGTCTGTAACAGTCGCAAATTCACCTAGTTCGTTTAGTGTACGAGGAACGTCTGCGTAAGTGGAAGCCCAAGTGTTACCACCACAACCTGCGTCTCCAGATTCAGTTACCCACATCTGTCCGCCTGGAACATACTTGTCACGCTTTGGCACGTACTGTCTAGCACAGTGTCCAGCCACTCCTAAGTACTGTTCTGTAAGAATTGCTTCGTATGGCCAGTGTCCACCCATAGCTGCACCACGTTCTGAAACGCCGTTATAGTAGTGATAGCTGAATACGTCCATCTTTGACTTATATTCACCTAATAGGTCTTCTGTAGTTACCATTTGGAAGCCTGCAGCCATGCCGCCGCCTGCACCATCCATACCAACGCCGAACATGTCGATATCGCCTACTGTACAAGGTCCTACGAATACGCAATCCGGATAGTTTTCCTTAATCCAAGCGCCAAATGCATCGTGATCACGAGCGTGATCTTCAGCTGTATATCCATGTGGAAGGCCAGAAAGTGCGATTAAGTTAGGTTCGTTAGTAAATTCTACTGCATTAACAGGCACACCGTATTCGATGCTGTAGTCCATTAGCATCTTAGCCTGAGTGTTGTCCCATGGTTCGTCCTTGCTGTGGTTACCAGGACAGTTTGCGAAGGAAAGTAATAACTTACCATCTACTGCTTTTACGAAATCTAAAAGATTTGTCCACTGCTCTTTAGTTAAAAGATTCTGATACCCTTCTGGAACCTGTCCATTTGTGTGTCCATCAAAATCATAGTATGTCTTGTTTGCCCATGTTCCAGATACTCTGATCCATGCTGTTCCAAGTTCCTTTGCAAGCTTAATTAGTCTAGGATTTGTAGTGTCTATTGGATCATACCACTGCTGAAGTTTTCCCATATCTGTCCAGTCCTTGATAGGTGGGAATTCTTCAGTTCCGTCTACCTGAGCTTCAGTATATGCTTTCCAGAAAGTACCGCCTGTTACTTCTGTCATTTCTACGTTGTAGGATACGAGTCTTTTGTCGATCTGACGTAATTCGTTTAATTCTGTTTTTAGTGTAACAAATTTGCCCATGATTTAGTCTCCTATGTTTATTATTGTTTTTTATTATAACAGAGATTTGCAAGAGATGCATTCTTTTTTATAAAGGTCTAAACCCATCAGGCGGTTCCATTCCGTTTGGCGGTTCCATTTTGCCCGGTCTCATTCCATTCATTCCAGGGCCACCCATCATTGATTGTCCACTTTCTCCTATCTGTGTTTCTTCATCCCATAATGTGTAACCTTCTTCACCTATATCCGAAGAACTATATAGTAACACAGAGTAATCATTTGAAATAATTAAATCACTAATTATATTGCCATCTTGATCTTTGATATATACTTTTTCAGAACCTATTTGTTTTTCTCTTGTATTAAAAACCACATAGTTTTGTCCTCCATCTTCGATGCGGTCAAGCATGTGTCCACTTGCTACTACAGTCCCTCCGTTCAAATAAATTCCCATGTCAGAGTCTAATCCTGCATCTTGGCTGTCTGAACAAGCAGTAGCGATAACTTCCCCTCCATTTATAACAATCCAACCATTGGAGTCAATGCCGTCACCTTCCCCAGTTTCTCCAGTAACTTTAATATTCAGATTTCCACCATTAATCGTAGTTACCGAAACACCGTCTTCGTTAGTATTTATTCCATCATTGCCTGACTCAATATTTATAGCTCCACCATTAATGGTTAAATGGAGTTCTGTGCCCAATCCTTCATTATTAGCCTTAATATTAAGTACTCCCGTGCCTTCCTTCCCTCCATCAATGTTCATTGACATTTTTGAGTAAAAGGCCCCGTCATACTTGTGAAGTTTCTTCGCATCTTCAACTTCAGTTTTGTCATCATTTAATACAACAGTTCCAGGTTTATATATTTTTGCTACATATGATCCATTTATATTATTAGTAGTTCCATCTGCAATCACTACGTTAGCACCCGCTTTAGAAGTGTCTACATCTTTTGATGCAGTCTCTAAATCTGTATTTCCACATTCGTACACATTATAAAAAATAACTGCTGGTGCTACCTCACAAGTAATGTCACAATCATTCATTATTAGTGTAACTACAGCATTTGGATCTTCCTTTGCTTCTTCTCCTAAATCTACAGCAATCTGACCTTTGGATAAATTTCCAGAAATCCCATAAGTTCCCGGCCTAGTAATATGAACTACAGTATGTGCCTTGGCCTCTTCAATACTGTGAGATCCTTCACTAGTTCCTTCACCATAGGTAAAATCTTTGCCTTCTTCGTAATAGACAATATCATTACCCACATAAACACTGTCCGATGAATCGGATGAAACTTTATTTCCATCTACTCTTATCTGGTTATCTCTTAATTCAATACAGACCGCATCCTTTGGAAGATTTTTGTTTGAACCTTGTGAGATTTCCCCATTATTGCATCCTGTAAATGCCAAGAGAATTAAACATAATAATATAATCGTCTTTTTCATATTGTCTCACTTTCATATTTTTAAAGAATATTACATCTTTTAATCTTTCTATTTTTATAATAATATTGTTATGTGAATATTTGAAGAAATATTTATGATATACATGTTTTAAAAAGGAGAAAACCATGACAAAAGAGATAAGACTAGATAATAATGGTTATCGAAAATTCGGTATTCGCGACAAGATTGCTTATGCCGCAGGGGATTTTGGATGTAACATGAGTTTCGCATTAAAATCATATTTAATGATTTATTGGACTCAGTATATGGGCATGGGCGAAAGCCTTTATGCGCTTTTATTAGTAGTTGTACAGATTTGGGATGCGATTAACGACCCACTAATCGGTGCGATGATTGACTCAGACCGTCGTAAGTATAAGCGTGGTAAGTTCCTAGCTTACATATTTGCAGGATCTATTGGTCTTTTAGTTGCAGGAGCTGCCACATTTGCTCCATTCCCTAACGCTTCTAATGTTGCAAAAGTTGCCTTATATGTAGGTGGCTATGTTTTCTGGGATGCATTCTATACTGTAGCAAACGTTCCTTACGGCTCTATCCTACCACTTATTACACAAGACGCTGGCGAAAGAGCACAGCTTTCATCCTGGCGTAATGTGGGTGCTATGATTGGTGGTATGGCTTCTGGTATTCTAATCCCAATCATCATTTACGATAAAGCGGGCTATCTTTTAGGTGAAAAGATGTGGATAATTGCTTTATTCATGGGTGTTTTAGGTTTCGCAGCTTTCCAAATGCTAATTAGAATGACTACTATCCGTGTTGATGTAGATGTTCGCTGCAATGATGCACAGAAATTCAATATCATCACCGCAATCATAAATTTCTGCAAGAATCGTCCAGCAATCGGTGCTACAATGGGCGCATGCGCTTACTTCATTTCCATGTATGGCGCGCAAGCTGCTACAGCCGTTATGTTCCAGTCATATTTTAGAAACGCACAGATTTCTGGTTTAATGCAGGTAGTTTCAATGCTACCGATGTTCGTATTTATGCCGTTTATCGCTAAAATCGTTCGTAAATACGGTAAAAAAGAAGCCGCATCCTTTGGCTGCATCTTCTCCATTATCGCTTGCATTTTAATGTGCGTTGTTCCAATTCCAGCTAGCAATACAGGGATGTTAATGTACGTTGGTTTCCAGGTTCTAAACGGCCTTGGTATGGGTATCTATGTATGCGTATCTTACTCCATGATGGCAGACGCAATCGACTATAACGAATGGAAATTCGGCGTTCGTGATGAAGGTACAAT
>JAFYPY010000061.1 GCA_017547345.1 Bacillota bacterium
ACAGGTTCCATCTTAGGCGCATTCTTATTCGTAGCTTGCTCAGAATGGTGGCTAAGATTCCTAGATATGGGCGGTGCATTTGGACTACACTTTGATTTTATGAGACCTGGCTTCAGAAAGGTAGTTTTTGCGGTAGCAATCATGCTTATCGTACTATTCTACAGACAGGGAATCATGGGTACTAGAGAATTCTCTTGGGAAGGCTTCTTTAGATTCATCAAGTCAATACCGAGAAGAACCAAAAATTTACCAAATAAATTTAAAAATTTATTCAAAAAACACAAAAAACACACAGAAAGAGTAAAGGAGGCACAGTAAAATGAAAAAAGAAACAGTACTTCGTGTCTCTGACGTTACAATGCAGTTCGGTGGTGTGGTTGCTGTTAACAACTTAAACCTTGAAGTTAGAAAAGGTGAAATCATCGGGCTTATAGGACCAAATGGTGCCGGTAAGACTACGGCATTCAATGTTATCACAGGTGTATATGCTCCAACAAACGGTAGTGTATCCATCGATGGAATAACAAGAGTAGAAAATTTCCCACAAGGAAAAATGAAAACTATGTATAAAGGCCAAAACGATGGCAAATACAAAGCTAAGATGCTACTAACACCCGATAAGATTACAAAGATGGGTGTGGCTAGAACTTTCCAGAACATTAGACTTTTTAAGGGTATGACAGTTTTAGAAAATGTTCTTGTTGCGATGCATACTAATTTAGAAGCTGGTGTTTTCAAAGCGACATTCAGATTAAACAAAAAAGAAGAAGAACAGATGCAAAAAGAAGCATTAGAACTTTTAAGAATGTTTGATTTGGAAAAGAATAAAGACGACCTAGCTACTTCACTTCCATACGGTAAGCAAAGACATCTTGAAATTGCAAGAGCTTTGGCAACGAAGCCTAAGATGTTGTTGTTGGATGAACCTGCAGCGGGTATGAACCCTCAGGAATCAGTTGAACTAATGGAATTAGTTGCAAAGATTAGAGATGATTTTGATTTATCTGTCTTGATGATTGAACATCACATGCAGGTTGTTATGGGTATCTGTGAACGCATCTATGTGCTTGACCACGGCACATTGATTGCTGAAGGTACTCCTGAAGAGATACAGAATAACCCTAAGGTTATTGAAGCTTACTTGGGGGTGGATGAATAATGTTAGAGATTAAGAATTTACATGTATATTATGGTGGTATCCATGCTCTAGACGGAATTGATCTTGAGATTCCGGAAGGAAAAATCATTTCTCTTATCGGAGCAAACGGTGCAGGCAAGTCAACAACTCTAAAGTCAATAATGGGACTCGTAAATAAGGAACAGGGAAGTGTTACATGGAATGGAACAGATATTACAAACATGGACACTAAAGAGATTGTAAAACTTGGTATTGCCCTTTGTCCGGAAGGAAGAAAGGTCTTCCCTGACTTGACTGTTGCTGAAAATCTTGCAATAGGCGCATACTTACGTAAAGATAAAAAAGAAATTGAGAAAGATAGAGAATGGGTTTATGAGCTGTTCCCAAGAATGAAAGAAAGAGAATGGCAGCTTGCCGGAACACTTTCTGGAGGTGAACAGCAGATGCTAGCAGTAGGCAGAGCCCTAATGGCAAAGCCAAAACTACTTATGCTAGATGAACCTTCTTTAGGTTTGGCTCCTTTAGTAATCAAAGATATTTTTGCTATTATTCGTCAGATCAAAGAAGCAGGAGTAAATGTGTTATTGATTGAACAGAATGCTAAGGCAGCCCTTGAAATATCAGACTATGCATATGTAATGGAAACAGGCAGAATAACAATGGCTGGTCCGGGTAAAGAATTGCTTACAGATGATAGAGTAAAGAAGGCTTACTTAGGCGAATAGCTTGGAGAGGTTTTATGAAAAAGAAGCTAAGTTTAATTATCTGTTTGGTATTAATTATGTCACTAATGACAGGGTGTACGACATTTAATAATTTTAAAAATGCGTTTTTCTCTGATGAAAGTGCGATTACCAATATAGATGAAAGTAAAAAGACAATAAAGATAGGCGTATATGAACCACTTACCGGCGAATATAAGGATGCTGGTAACGAAGAAAAAATTGGGATAGAGCTTGCACACGAACTATATCCTGAAGTTCTCGGCCGTCAAATCGAGTTAATATACGCAGACAACCAGGGAGATATGTACGTAGCTGAAACTGTTATTAACGAATTAGTTGCACAAAATCCACTTGCTATTTTGGGTAGTTACGGCGATACGGTTACATTAGTTGCTGGAGATGCTGTAAAGGAAGCGCAGATTCCTTCTATTACTTTAACTGCAACAAATCCTTTGATTACCGTTAATAACCCTTATTATTTCTCTGCTACTTTTAGTGAAAACAAAGAAGGATATGCACTTGCAGACTTTGTTGTGCATCAAAATAACAAAAAGAAAGTAGCAACAGTTAGAATATCAGGTGATGATACTGTTGCGACTACTGTTAATAGATTTAATTCAAGAGTAAAGGGAATAACTAGTGATAACACTAGCGTAGTAGGCAACTATCAGATTGCTATGGATGCTACGGACTTTACAGGAACTCTAAACAAAATTAAGGAGTCCAAGGCGGAAGCTGTTTTCTTAGCCTTATCTCCAGCGAAATCACAAGAATTCTTAAAGCAGGCAAATGAAGCCAAAATGAATAACTTGTTGTATGTTGGAACGAAGGCTTGGAACGATGAAGACTTCATAAACTTTATAAAAGCAAGCAAGAACTTCAATATAGGTTATACTGCGGACTATGCCGTAGAAGCTGAAATGACCAAAATGTCCGAGACATTTATTAACGCATACAAGAACAAATATGGTCAGGAGGCAGAACCTACTCAAGCGATGGCTATCGCTTTTGACGGTTATCTAATGGCAAGAACAGCAATAGAAAATGCCTATAATGATATTATGAAAGTGGACTTCAATAAGCTTGCTAAATCGGATAAGACTAAAGAAGAGTTGGCTGAAATAGAAGCTGCATGGAAGGCAACTAACGAAAAAGGAATTCCAACTGGGGCACTTGTTAGAGAAGCACTTACAAAACTTAAAAACTTTGAAGGTGCGTCTGGAATGATAAGTTTTAGTGGAAGTAACGAAGCAAATAAGACGATTGTTGTAAATCACATTATCAATGGAGAAGTACAGAACCCATTTACTGAAGAGGATAAAGATGTAACAAGAGTCGATAAGCTTGAAGAAGAAAAAAGCAATAACGAAAATAATGAAGAAAAAGACGCTTTAGAAGGAGAGACTGAAGATGGAGAATAAAATTATTGAAGCATTAGGTCAGATTAGACCTTTCTTACAGAGAGATGGTGGAGACATCGAGTTCGTAGAGTATACTGAAGATAAGATTGTTAAGGTTAGACTTCAGGGACACTGTGCAGGCTGCCCAGGTGCACAGATGACAATTAAGGGTGTAGTTGAAAGAATCTTAAAAGAAAGCTACCCTGAAATTGCAAGCGTAGAGGCAGTAAAATAGTGAACTACCAAGAATTGGTACAAAACTACAAAGATGAAATGGTCTTCGCCCTTCAAAGCGCTGTTCGTTTGAATAGCGAGAAGGGCGAAAGCTTTTTGACTAAGGACGGACAGGTATATCCTTTTGGGCAGGAAGTCCACAAAACCCTCGAAACTGTTTTGCAATTAGGGTCTGACATGGGGTTTGATGTCAAAAATGTAGATAATTATGCAGGGCACATAGAATTTAAGGGAGAAACTGACAAAATAGTTGGAATTTTGGGACATCTCGATGTTGTACCTGCTGGAAATGGTTGGTCTTTTGAACCTTTTAGTGGGGAGATTAGAGACGGAAAAATCTTAGGTAGAGGAACTACTGATGACAAAGGACCTGTAATTTCATGTTTATATGCAATGAAGGCCCTTAAAGATAGCGGATATATTCCTAAAGCAACCATAAGACTAATCTTAGGGCTTGACGAAGAAACTACTTGGCAGAGCCTTGACCACTATTTTAAGACGGAACCGAGACCTGATTATGGTTTTACCTGCGATGCGGAATTCCCAATTATAAATGGTGAAAAGGGGACTGTGACATTTGAACTCGCAAGAAAATTTGCAAAAAGCAATGTTGAAGGCTTGGAGTTAAGATCATTAAAAGGCGGGGTTGCGCCAAACAGTGTTGCAGATACTGCTAGAGCTGTAGTGTATAGTCAAAAACCTGAGCAATATGACGATATAAAACAAAAAATTGCGGTTTATCGTGAGGAAACAGGGTATAAGGTAAACTATAAGGGTATTGGTAAATCTCTTGAAATAACAGTAACAGGGGTTTCAGCTCATGGAGCAAAACCGGAGCTTGGATTAAACGCCATATCTGTAATTATGGACTTGTTTGCTAGATTCTCCTTTGCCAACGAAGATTTGAATGATTTTGTCGCATTTTATAACAAATATATCGGCTTCTGTTTGGACGGTTCTAATATTGGAATGGGTCTTTCAGATGAGCCATCAGGCAAATTAACATTCAATGTGGGAATGGCAGAGATAGGAAAAGAAGCAGGTAAATTTATTATAAATGTCAGATATCCTGTAACTTTTAAGGAGGAAGACGTTTACGCTCCGCTTGATGAACTTCTAACAAGATACAACATCGGCTTATTAAAAAAGATGCACAAGCTTCCTGTATATTTTCCTAGAGACAGCAAAATAATTACAGATCTTATGGCTATATATCAGGAACATACCGGTGACTACAAGTCGCAGCCGGAAGTTATCGGAGGAGGGACATATGCAAAAGCAACTCCGGGTATAGTTGCTTTTGGAGCCTTATTCCCAGGCGATCCTGACTTGATGCATCAGAAGGACGAATGTATTGAAATTTCAAGACTTGTACAAATGACTAAAATTTATGCAGAGGCTATTTACAAATTGTCATCTGAAGATTATAATGTCTAATGTAAATATGTAATCTGTTTCAGGGCGAGGCGAAATTCCTCACCGGCGGTGATAGTCCGCGACCGCATTTTACCATTTTATATGGTAAGTGCGCTGATTGGGTGAAACTCCCAAACCGACGGTTATAGTCCGGATGGAAGAAACACGAGAACGCATTTAGTTATTTTTGTAACCATTAATGTGTAATTTGTGGAGCCTTGATTAAGTTCAAGGCTTTCTTTATTCCCAAAACAGATTCCCCTTATTTTAAAAAATTAAAGAAAAGAGGAATTTAGTTATGAACAATCAGAAAACAAACAGCTTAAAACTTGCAAAGATGTCAATGCTAGTAGCGATATCAATCGTATTGGTAATGATCATTCATTTTCCAATCTTTCCGATAGTAGCTTTCCTAGAGTATGACCCAGCAGACATTCCAATTTTAATAGGAACATTTGCATTTGGTCCAGGAGCAGGCATCTTATTGACAGTAGTAGTTTCCCTATTACAGGGATTAACAGTAAGTGCAGGTAGTGGAGCCTATGGTATCATTATGCATATCTTAGCAACTACAACACTAGCTACTACTGCGGGACTAATTTACAGAAAACATAAAACAAAGAAGACTGCAATCATCGGCTTACTAGCAGGTACCGTTGCAATGACAGTTGTAATGTTCTTTGCGAATATGATAATTACACCAATGTTTACAGGTATGCCGCTTGCAGCAATTATGGAATTAATGCCGTTTATCTTAGCTTTTAATGTAGCAAAGGCGGGGATTAACAGCATCGTTACATTTATTTTATACAAGAGAATTTCCCCATTCTTACACAGATAGGGAAAAGTTAGGTAATTTATGGAAATTAAAAGAAGCATAACAATTACAAACGAGGAAGAAACAAGAGCCTTCGGTTTTGAACTTGGCAAGAATGCAAAAGAAGGTCAAGTTATAGCGCTTATAGGAGATTTGGGAACAGGTAAGACTACCCTAACTAAATCTATCGCAGAAGGCCTTGGCGTCACTGAAACAATCAGCAGCCCGACTTATACTATCGTCAAGGAATACTATAGTGGAAGATTACCGCTGTATCATTTTGACGTGTATAGAATCTGCGACCCAGAAGAGTTTTTCAATATTGGAGCAGAGGATTACTTAAATGGAGATGGCGTCTCCGTTGTTGAATGGGCAGATTTAGTTATGGAAGAAATTCCAGAAGATGCTCTATTTATTTTCATCGATTACGGAAAGCA
>JAFYPY010000062.1 GCA_017547345.1 Bacillota bacterium
TAAATCAAGCACAAGTACCGCAAAGAATGCCAAAGGCACCTGCAATAACATATTTAGTGCTGAATCTATCAACAGGCAATAAACTGTATCTCCACCTGCTCTTAAAATACCACATATTATAACATATGCAAGCATTTTTGGCGTAAGAGCGATTGCATATAGGAACAATGCCGACATAATTAAACTAGTAGTCTCTGCATTGTAATCATAAATATCTGCAATTGGTCCCCTCATCGCTATTAAAGTGAGTGTCATAACCACATTAGTTACCCATGTAGCGATAAGTGACAGCCCACTGTATCCATAAGCCAAATCTTTTTTGCCTTGTCCAAGGGTTTGTCCAACAATAACAGTTGTTGCGTTACTTAATCCGGCATATACAGTGTGGAAAACATCTGTAACCGTATTAGCAATCTGTACTACCGCAAGGGCTACTGCCCCGATTCTTCCGTAAGCCGCAAAAATCATCGCGACAGATAGAGCCCACAAACTTTCGTTGAAGATGACCGGAATAGCTGTCTTCATAACACTTGTGAACATGTTTCTATCAAATCCAAATAATTCTTTAGGCATTGCCCTAAGCGGATTTGATTTGTGTGAATATACATAGATGTACATGCACGCGCACTCTATAGCTCTAGCAATTAGAGTAGCAAGTGCGGCCCCTTCTACGCCCATCTTTGGCATTCCAAAATTACCAAAGATAAGACAATAGTTCAAGAAAATATTGATACATATTGCAATAATATTAACAATAGTAGGAATCTTTAGCATAGCAGTTGCTCTTGAGTTATAGGAAATAACAAATGTTAATCCGCTAAACAAATAAGAGAAGCACGCTATTTTAATATATTTTACACCTAACTCAATAACTAGTGCATCTTCGCTAAAAAGACCAATAAGAGTCGGAGCTGCAAAAAATGCGAGTGCTACAATTGGTAGAGTTAGTGCACCGAATACTAAATAATCGATGCCTAGGATTTTTCGTAAGCTCTTTAGATCTCTGATTCCCCAATATTGGATTAGGTACACACCAGCTCCACTGAATATACCAAATAGAAGAACACTATATATAAAGTAGATTTGGTTAGCAGATCCAACTGCAGCCAAAGCTTCTTCTGAAATTTTCCCTACCATGATGGTATCTACAAGATTAAGGCACACAACTACAAGTTGCTGAAGCATAACCGGTATGCCAACAACTGCCATATGCTTCCAAAAAGCCTTCTTATCTTCTTTTGTCAAAACATATTTTTGTGTCATAACTTCCTCTTTTTTATTAGTTTCTTAAGGGCAAAAAAGGAACTCCTTATAATCAAAGGAGCTCCTAAAAATTGACAAATTATTTTGCGTAATCAATAGCTCTTGTTTCTCTAACAACATTAACCTTAATCTGACCTGGATATTCAAGTTCAGATTCAATCTTCTTAGAGATTTCTCTAGCAAGGAATACGATCTCTTCGTCATTAACGTCATCAGGCTTAGCGATGATTCTAATTTCTCTACCTGCCTGAATAGCGAAGGACTTTTCAACTCCCTGAGTAGTATTAGCGATTTCTTCTAGCTTTTCAAGTCTCTTGATGTAAGCATCTAATGTTTCACGTCTTGCACCAGGTCTTGCAGCGGAAAGAGCGTCAGCTGCAGCAATTAAAACTGCTTCCATGCTCTTAGGTTCATAATCGCCATGGTGAGCTGCCATGCCGTTAATAACAGCATCTGATTCTTTGTACTTCTTAAGTACGTCAATACCGATATCTACGTGAGTACCTTCAACTTCGTGGTCTAAAGCCTTACCGATATCGTGTAATAAACCTGCTCTCTTAGCTAACTTAATGTCAAGGCCAAGTTCGCCTGCCATTAAACCTGCAAGGTGAGCAACTTCTACAGAGTGCTTAAGAACATTCTGTCCATAAGATGTTCTGTATTTTAATCTACCTAATAACTTGATTAGTTCTGGGTGAAGATTGTGAATACCAACTTCGAATGCTGCCTGTTCACCTTCTTCTTTGATGATTGCGTTAACTTCTCTTTCAGCCTTTTCAACCATTTCTTCGATTCTTGCCGGATGAATTCTTCCATCAACAATTAGCTTTTCAAGAGCAATTCTTGCGATTTCTCTTCTAACTGGGTCAAAACCTGATAAGATAACTGCTTCTGGTGTATCATCGATGATTAAGTCAACACCTGTTAGAGTTTCGATAGCTCTAATATTTCTACCTTCACGACCGATGATTCTACCCTTCATTTCGTCGTTTGGTAATGCTACTACAGAAACTGTGCTTTCTGCTACGTGGTCAGCAGCACATCTTTGAATAGCATTTGTGATGATGTACTTAGCCTTCTTGTCCGCTTCTTCCTTTGCCTTGGACTCTATATCCTTGATCATAAGGGAAGCGTCATGGCGTACTTCTTTTTCAATGTTGGAAAGCAAGATAGCTTTCGCTTCTTCTACTGTATAGCCTGAAATTCTTTCTAGTTCTTCAAGCTGCTTTGAAATAACTGTGTCTAAATCTTTTTGCTTATTTACTAAAGCCTGTTCTTTTTGTGTAATGCTTTCTTCTTTGCGTTCGATGTTCTCAAGTTTTCTGTCGATAGATTCTTCCTTTTGGATTAGTCTACGTTCTGAACGCTGTATTTCTGCTCTTCTCTCTCTAGCATCTCTTTCAGCTTCAGATCTTAATCTGTGAGCTTCTTCTTTTGCTTCAAGAATAGCTTCTTTCTTCATCGTTTCGGACTTATTCTCAGCGTCAAGGATAAGGTTTTTAGCCTTCTGCTCGGCACTTCCGATAGCCTTTTCGCCAATATTCTTTCTGTAAATATATCCGATTAACGCGCCTACTAATAGTCCGCAGGCTGCAATAATTACGTTTACAACGATTGGAGCCATTACAACACCTCCTTCTTTTATTTAGTTCTATTCATATAAATTTTTGTTTCTATTCATACAAAGTTATTATATCGCAAAAACATTTGTTTGTAAACAAAACTTTTAATTAAATAAAGTGAAATATGTATTATCTTGATATCGTATACAAATAAGGTTATAATATATAGGTGTTATTTTATATATACACACAAAGTAATAGATAAACACATAGAACAAAGGACATTTTGATAATGAAAAAATTTTTTGAGCCACTTAAACTGGCTGATAAAGGCATATTAATAACGATTAGTCTTTTAGGCTTCATAAGTCTCTTGATGCTCGAAAGTACTGTATATGAAGATGGGTTCGTCATGGACAGAGCTGTACTCGTTCAAGCAATTGCATACTTTTTAGGTTTCATCGCGCTAGTCTTTATTCTACATATCGACTATAACAACTTTCAGGATTTTACTAAACCGATGTATGCATTAGCTCTTTTAGCTCTATTTACAGTATATATTCCGGGGCTTGGTGTAGAAGCTTACGGTGCTCGTGCATGGATTAAGCTAGGACCGACAACACTGCAGCCATCAGAGTTCGTTAAGATTCTCTTTATCTTACTTATGGCCAACTATCTTACAACTCATAGAGAAGACATTAAGAAGTTTAGAGGGGTTGTACTCGCGGGTCTTTATGCTGTGCCAATTATTTTAATAGTACTAAAGGAAGACCTAGGAAGTGCATTGGTATATATGTCCATTTGGATCTTCATGGTATTCTTCGCAGGTATTGACTACAAGATTCTTTTCAAGTCCGTTATTGGTGTCATCTGTGCTATACCTATCGCATACAACTTTTTAGACGATTATCAAAAGGACAGAATCGAAGCTTTCCTTCATCCTGATAATCTCAGTCTTCCCGGCAACTACCAAGTATGGCAGTCAAAAGTTGCTATGGGTTCTGGGGGATTCTTTGGTAAAGGTCTTTTCCAGGGAACTCAAAAGGAAATGGATTTCATACCCGTTCAGCAATCAGACTTTATCTTTTCTGTAATTGTAGAGGAACTTGGTTTTGTAGGTGGATTACTTGTCATCGCACTTTATGGCGGACTACTATTTAGAATGGTTCTTGCAATCAGAGATGCCATAGACTGGTACGGAGCTTTGGTTGTCACTGGATTTACGGCTATGTTCCTTTTCCAGATATTCGAAAACATAGCTATGACTATGGGCATAATGCCTGTAACAGGTATTACATTACCTCTTCTATCAGGTGGTGGTACTTCCGTAATAGCAACTCTTATGGGTCTTGGTATTGTTCTAAATGTTGGAATAAACAGTAAGCCAATCAGATTCTAAAATAAAAAGACGAATTACTAGTTGTAATTCGTCTTTTTTATGCATTTATATTGTCATATCACACTTTTTTCTCCCGCCTCGTTGTCAGAAGGTATGCTAAGGAGAAAATTTTCAGCTACTTTCTCCCATATTATGCGGTCCACAACACCCTGAGAGAAAATCAGTATAGCGCAAAGGGAAAACATAAAAAAACACCAGGAAAACACACTCATTAAAAGCGCAAAGCCTTCATCTTATTTGTATATTCCGTATTTGATTTTTATTCGTTCGATTTTTCTAATCATTGGATTTCCTATAAGAAATATGCAAAAGGCAGCAAGTCCCGCATGAACTATATCGTAAGGAAGCCCAGTTATATAAATGGTCCTAAAAGTGTTCCAGCTTATAGCACCACTTGACGCTACTCCCGCTGAGGTAAACACGGAACCTATATTTATAATACCCCCATAAAGAATCAAAGTAGTAAAAAATGTAAACAAAGTAATTGTAACATTGTCTACAGGCAGCCTCTTCCTCTGTAGTAATACTCCAGCTACAAGTCCAACAGCCCCAAAGACATATACTCGCCAGCCGAATAAAGTTCCAAGTAAATTAATCACTTCTTTGAAATCATCGACACTTATCAAAGCATTAACAAATTCTCCAAAACTTTCAACTTGAAGCATTGTATTTTCAGGCCAAATAAAGTAACTGACAAAAGCTAGAATCTCTGCAGCAACTATACAAAGCACAGGCCCCATAACAATCTTAAAATCTCTGGACTTAACTTCGTCTGTCATCTTGGTCATATCAATCTTGTTAAATGCAAGCCCTGCCAAAAAGCCTAGTAGCCCCCAGCAGAACATCTGCCAAGGAGTCCAAGGTCCCTGTCCCATGTAGAAGTTACAAACAAACCTAGACAATGCACCCACCAAAAAACCTGCTTCAGGGCCCATAGAAATACCTGCAACAATTACCAGCGCCGTACCTATTTGAATAGGCACCGTTATATGAAAGAACATATGGGCCACAACAGTGACTGCACTCATCATAGCAATGAGAACGATTTCTCTCGCCTTTGGTTTTCGTTTTTCAAATACCATA
>JAFYPY010000063.1 GCA_017547345.1 Bacillota bacterium
AGGAAGTGGAGTGTCAACATCGTCAACTCCGTCAATACCTAAAAGTCTTACAATTGTTCTCTCTGTGGATACTGTTGTGTGGCGGTCGATAAAGTCCTGCATGTCGTGAGCAATGTTAGCTGCATGCTGACGAGCGCTGTCTACAACTTTTAAGTCAAGATTTAATTTGCTTTTCATCCTTTTTCTCCTTATTTAATATACTTTTTTGCCCCTTCTATTATCTCTTTGCTGACGCCCAGCATCTTAGCAATATTAAGAGCATCTTTAGGTACTTCACCTTGTTTCTCTACTCTATATAGACGATAGTCCATATATTTTGAGATTATATTTATCCTTTCACTACGTCTTGCATATTGAATTTCGCTATTAAGACGAGTGAAGTCAACATCCGCAAGGCCACGAACCTGCATATTGACCACGCCTTCTGTCTCAGTTACCGTTTCAAAATGCGTAGTGAGAAGGGAAATATACGGTTTTGTGATTAAATAATCAACTAAAGATCTTGTAAGAGCAAGACCTTCTATCGGGTTCGTTCCCGATGCAATCTCATCGATTAACAGCAAGGTTCTTTCTACCGCACCGTCAATCATTGTTTTTAGTTCTTCCATTTCACTTCCGAAACTGGAAAGACCTCTTTCGACAGATTGACTATCTCCGATAAGAATCTGAACATAGTTGGATAATCCAACCTTAGCTTCCTTTGCGCCTACGAAAAATCCGTACTGCGCAAGAATTGTAGTCTGTCCGCAAAGTTTAAGAGAAATAGTCTTACCGCCCATGTTTGCACCTGTGATACAAGTTACACCATCTTTAAGCTCGATGGATACTGGGCAATATGTCTTTCCCTTTGACTTTAGAACAGCTTCTACCTGAAGATTTCTACCATCGACAATTTTTATCATATGTTCATCCACGATTTCAGGCTTAACACAATTTCTCTGGATAGCGAAAAGCGCCTTGCCTAATGTCACATCTAAGTATCCGATTTTGTCGCAGTTTCTTAAAAGCACATCTTGGTACTTTGAAATTTCTTTGGAAATTTCTCTACGAACAACTTCTTCTTCCTCTTCAATTGCGCCGTGTATTTCATCCAATTCTCTCATGTGCCCAAAGACTACATCGTTAGCCTTTAGCATGAAAGTCATTGACATATGATCTTGGTCTACCATCTCTAAGTCAGGGATGGCTTTAATCGTTTCTAGCTCCGGCTTATTCTTGGCAACTATAATATCAAACTTAGGAGTTAGCATAATGCCGTATTCCTTTTTGATTTCTTCTCTCTTTGCCTTTTGTTCCTTTCGAATCGCCAGCTCAAGTTCTCTTTTCTTTCCTCTAAGTTCTTTTAACTTTTCAGAAAACTCGTCATATATGTAGAAAGTGTTTATTCTATCCTTACGAGGATCTAACACATCCAGAAGTTCTGTAGTATCTTCCAGAATATATTCTTCAGGAAGTAAATTCTCGCCATTCTTAACAGTTAGCTGAAGTAGTTTTCTCATACCTAAAAGCAAACTCTTCACTTCAAAGATTTCTACCCCTGCAAGCGTCTGAGTTGCTGAACGTGTAATGGAATAAGTAATGTCCTTTACTTCCATAAACATTTCTTGTATTTGTTCTACAAGTCGTCCATTCTCTTTGGCAAACTCAACCATCATTTCTAGTTTGTCCAATTCTGCTTTCAGTTCTTCCTCTTCGCCTGGAAAATATGGGCTGATGTCTTTTAACTGTTTCTTGCCGAAAGGCGTATTTAAATCTATGTTTTGCATAACATAGTCAAGACCGGTCTCTCTTCTTGTTTTAATGTTGGCCAGTCTTCGATTTGCACCCATTTTCATCTGTTAAACACCTCCCAAACTACACTCTTACGTCGATAACCGGAATATCAGGCAATGCCTCTTGCATCGCCGCTCTTAGTGTTTCACTGTCAAAAGTGTAACCTGCTGGCGCCCATGGATTAACAGTAACCGCTGCAATCTCAATATTCTTCAAAACATTGACTCTAAATCCTTTTTTCCTCCAAAGACCCCAGTCCATAGCGCTTAGGAAAATCTTTGTAGGATTTTTCAAAATGAACTTAACTTTTCTAAGTTTCATAAGATTAATGTCTTGAATTACGCTATTAGTGAATGCCCCTGGAATATATACATATTCAGTGTTTTCATCAATAGCATCATCTATGTATCTTGATGAGCCAAGGCCTGTAGCAAGATCTAGCTTTCTTACTGTACCGTCTTTGTCTACAAGCATAATTTTGTCATCATAGTTGTTTTCTTCTATTATAGTTCTGGCAGTCCCTTCCTCCATCTCAGGAATTGAATAAAGATTTACGATATGGGCAGTTTCATCCACCACTCTCTTCATACTTCTTGAAAGTACTGCTCCCGTAGATAAAATAATTGCATCTGAAGTTTCAGGTGATGCAATAGACTTACGGTCAATAGCCCCGTCGATTAAAATAATCTCCGGACCATATCCAAACATTTCTTCGCATACTCTTTTAGTATCCATCGCCGCTGGCGGGCCTGCAATCTGTACATAACCGCTATCAGCAACTCTACAGATAAGTAAATCTCCCATAGGAGTCGAATACTTTGTCTTCTTTAGAATCTCAAGTCCCGCATCCGCTACATCATATAGCTGAGTTGGAACCGTAACAATAGTGTCCTGGTCTAAATAAATCTTAGGTTTCTCGGTTCCCGTAACTAAGTCCTGGCTTTCACCATCTCTACCAATTGATGTAATACCGAGTGCAACACCCTCATCCATCGCTTCTTCAATAAGGAAGTTCATCGCAGTTGTCTTACCTGCGTTTTTTGCCATACCTACAATGGAAAGAGTCTTATATTTAGTTGACAGGTCGTAAAGTAACCCCATTTTTCATATCCTCTTTTCATACCTATAGGGAGACCTACTGGTCCCCCTATAGACATAGTTTTTATTGTTGTTTTGAAAGAATAATTATTTCTTATTTCTTTCGTGTCTTGCAAGGTTGGATGGTTCCATGTACTTGATTTCTGGACCTTCGCCAAGAGCGGAAACACCCTGATACTTGTAAGTCTTCTTGCCTGTGCAGTAGTCGCATGTGCAAGGAAGATCAGGAAGCTGAGCTTCTGTGTAAGTAGTAATGATACCTTCGTAGTTTCTTAAGATTACCTTGTGAGGAGTCTGAGAAATGATGTACTGAGGCATTACTGGAGTCTTACCACCACCACCAGGAGCGTCAACTACGAATGTAGGAACTGCGTAACCGGAAGTGTGACCTCTTAAACCTTCCATGATTTCGATACCCTTGGAAACTGGAGTTCTGAAGTGTTCGATACCCATGGATAAGTCGCAGATGTAGATGTAGTAAGGTCTTACTCTGTTCTTAACTAACTTATGTACTAAGTCTCTCATGATGTGCTTACAGTCGTTAACACCTCTTAATAGTACGGACTGGTTACCTAGAGGGATACCAGCGTCAGCTAACTTCTTAACAGCTGCAGCAGCAGTTTCAGTTAATTCCTTTGGATGGTTGAAGTGAGTATTTAACCAGATTGGGTGATACTTCTTTAACATCGCAACTAATTCGTCAGTAATTCTCTGAGGCATTACTACTGGAGTTCTGGAACCGATTCTTACGATTTCAACGTGTTCGATCTTTCTTAATTCGGAGATGATGTATTCTAACATTTCATCTTCGATACAAAGAGCGTCACCACCGGAAAGAAGTACGTCTCTAACCTGTGGAGTCTTTCTGATGTAGTCTAGACATGCATTGATATCTTCGATGGATCTAGCGCCGTCTGTTTCACCAGCAAGTCTTCTTCTTGTACAGTGTCTGCAGTACATGGAGCACTGGTCAGTTACTAAGAATAAAACTCTGTCTGGGTATCTGTGAGTTAGACCAGGAG
>JAFYPY010000064.1 GCA_017547345.1 Bacillota bacterium
AACAATCGCTCTTTCTCCCATACCATAGATGAGTAAGTCAGCTTTAGAATCCAGTAATACTGAACGACGAACATTATCGCTCCAATAGTCATAATGACCAAGTCTTCTTAAACTTGCTTCAAGGCCACCTATAATTACAGGCATACCTTTGTAGGCTTCTTTCGCCCTATTTGCATAGACGATTACCGCTCTGTCCGGTCTAGCTCCTGCTTCCCCGCCTGGAGCATATTCGTCTTTTTTTCTCTTATGTTTGAAAACAGAATAGTTATTAACCATAGAGTCAACAACACCACTGTTTACTAAAAATCCTAATCTTGGCTTCCCAAATCTCCTAAAATCATCAACTGATTTGTAATCTGGGCGCGCTAAAACAGCCACTTTGTAGCCGTGGCTTTCCAAAATTCTTCCTATTATTGCAGTACCAAAGGAGTGGTGGTCCACATAGGAATCCCCTGTTACTAAGACAAAGTCAACTTCATCCCAGCCTCTTTTTATCATATCTTCTTTAGATATTGGTAAAAACATATCCTAACCTCAAACAGCACTAAATGGGGTACGCCGAATCAGCGCCCCCATCTAGTATATTTATATTTTTTATCTTTGTCCCTTGTCGTAAGGAATACCTTCTGCCTTTGGAGCCTTTGAATGCTTAGAAGTGAAGGCAAGTACAATCATTGTTACTACATATGGTAACATCTTGTAATATGCTGAATTAATATTTAAATTATATAAGAACGGAATTAGCGGTACAGAGTATGCTAAAGTTCTCATAAAGGCAAAGAATAGTGCCGCTAGAACAATCTTGCCAGGTTTCCACTGACCGAAAATCATTACAGCTAACGCCAAGAAACCGAATCCGGCTACACCTGTATGACCGTTACAGTTAGCATTCATAATACCAACTACATAGTAGAAACCACCAACTCCACCCAAAAATCCAGAAATACTAACACCTGCATAACGCATTACATGTACATTGATACCTACAGAGTCAGCTGCGTGTGGATGTTCACCGCAAGCTCTTAATCTTAGTCCAAAACTTGTTTTGTAGTATACAACTGTTAAGATTGTTATTAGTACAATTCCAACGTATACAGTAGCATATGTGTTTGTAAATAATAAATCTCCAATGAGAGGTATATCACATAAGCCTGGAACTTCTTTGATACGGAAAGAAATCCCTGTAACTACGCTATCACTGTTAAAACTCATTTTACAAAGCAATAATACTAAAGCGGGAACAAACATATTCATAGCGGTTCCTATAATTGTTTGATCAGCCTTCATATTAATTGCTGCAAAAGAAAGAAGTAGTGAAAAGATTATTCCAGCTAATGCCGCCATAATTGTTGCTATTAAAAGCAAAATATGAACATTCATTGAATTGGTTGGTATAAAGTAAATAAATAAGCAAGCGATAAATGCTCCAAACAACATTATACCTTCAAGTGCTAGGTTGATAACCCCACTTCGTTCACTAAACATACCACCAAAGGCTACTAATAATAACGGTAGCGCTACAGGAAGTGTATTTTGAAACAAGTAAATTAAAATATCCATATATTACACCTCCCTTTCTTTCTTCTTATTTAATTTACCTAACTTTGTCTTAAGCATTGAACTCATAAACATCGCAAATGCTGAGAAGTAGATAATAATTGCAACTACTACGTCTACGATTTCAGGCTTGAATCCGTACAAACTTGCAAGAGTACCACCGCACTTTAATAAGGAAATAAATAGTGCTGCGAAGATTATACCAATCGGGTTAGATGCACCAAGTAATGCAACCGCGATACCATCGAAACCTTCTCCTGCAATTATATTGATAGGCTCATAAGTCATTGAGCTTCCTGCAATTGTAGCAGGTGCTAAAATGGCAAATGCACCACCAAGACCAGCAAGTCCACCAGCGATAACCATAGTAAGAATGATATTTTTCTTACCGTTCATACCAGCATATTCTGCACCGTGCTTATTAAATCCTGTGGCCCTTAATTCATAACCGAAAATAGTCTTATACAAAACAATATATAAAACGACAGCAAGAATAATAGCTACAATAATTGAAATATTCAAACTAGATCCTGTAATTCCTAAAGATGGAAGTTGTACGGAGTCAGGGAGATACGCAGTTCTTGTCTTAGTCATAACATACATTATACCATTTCCCTGAATCAACATATCAACAAAATACATCCCTATATAGTTAAACATGATAGAAGTGATTACTTCATTTACATTGAAATATGCTTTGAAGAAGCCTGGAATAAAGCCCCAAACCATGCCACCAATCATACCAGCAAGCACTGCTACAATGCAGTGAATTACAGGTGGCATATCAATCATAAAGCCAACATACATTGCCCAGAACATACCCATTGTAAACTGCCCAGAAGCACCGATGTTAAACATTCCCATCTTGTATGCAAAGCCAACTGCAAGACCTGTCATCATGATAGGAGTTGCATAGTAGAACACATCTGGAATTCTTCCAAGACCGCCTACTAAAAGTGCATACATACCTGTTCCTGCCTGAGCTGGATTTGCAAATAGCATTACGATAAACCCAAAGACTAAACCTAAAACAGCGGCAAGCACAGCTGCTTTAACAGCATCCATGCTAGAAGAATTTGCAAAGGATTTTAAATTGTTTAGAGTAACAGCATTATTTTTCTTTTCTTTACTCATTTATTTATCCTCCTTTCCATCTTTCTTAGCGCCAGCCATGTATAAACCTAATTCTTCAACAGTAGTTGTCTTAGGATCAAGTTCACCTACGATTTCGCCTTCATACATAACTAAGATTCTATCACTTACATTCATAACTTCATCAAGCTCAAGAGATACAAGCAATACTGCCTTTCCTTCATCTCTTGTAGCGATTAACTGCTTATGAATGTATTCGATTGCACCAACGTCCATACCTCTAGTAGGTTGAACTGCAACTAATAACTTATGTTCTTTGTCGATTTCTCTACCTACGATAGCCTTCTGCTGGTTACCACCAGACATGCTTCTAGCAATTGTAATGGCACCTTGACCACTTCTTACGTCATACTGGTCAATAATCTTGTTAGCATATTCACGAACAGCATCTCTCTCGATAAATCCATTCTTCTGGAATTCCGGTTCGTAGTAACGCTGAAGAACAATATTATCTTCAAGACTATAATCAAGAATCAAGCCATGTTTATGTCTATCTTCAGGAATATGGCTCATGCCAGCTTTAGTTCTCTTACGAATGCTAGCCTTTGTCATATCTTCTCCACAAATAGTAATGCTACCGGACTTAATCTTATCAAGACCTGTTAAAGCCTGTACAAATTCAGTTTGACCATTTCCGTCGATACCCGCAAGACAAACGATTTCTCCGGCTTTCACGTCGAAGGAAACATTGCTTACAGAATTATGGCCTCCAAGTTTTGATTGAACACAAACATCTTTGACAGATAGAATTGTTTCGCTAGGCTTAGCGTCAGTCTTGTCAACCTTAAAGTTTACATCTCTACCTACCATCATCTTGGAGAGTTCTTCTTTGTTTGTATCCTTTATGTCAACAGTACCAACATACTTACCTTTTCTTAAAACAGTACATCTGTCAGCAACTGCCATAATCTCGTTTAGTTTATGAGTAATGAAAAGGATAGATTTGCCTTCAGCAGCAAAGTTTTTCATGATTTTCATTAGCTCGTCAATTTCCTGCGGTGTTAATACAGCCGTAGGTTCGTCAAAAATAAGAATTTCGTTTTCACGATAAAGCATCTTGAGAATCTCTACTCTCTGCTGCATACCAACAGAAATATTCTCAATTAAAGCATCTGGGTCAACCTTAAGTCCGTACTTTTCACTTAATTCAACCACCCTTTGTCTAGCTTCCTTCTTCTGAATAAAGCCCATCTTGTTAGGTTCTACACCTAAAATAATATTCTCTAATACATTAAAGATTTCAACAAGCTTAAAATGCTGGTGAACCATACCGATGCCCAAATCATTGGCATCGTTTGGATTATTAATCTTTACAACTTCTCCGTTTTTGCGAATTTCACCCTTTTCTGGCTGATAAAGTCCAAATAATACGCTCATTAAAGTAGACTTACCCGCACCGTTTTCGCCAAGTAAAGCGTGAATTTCGCCTTTTTTAAGCTGTAATGTAATGTCATCATTAGCCACAATACCAGGGAATTCCTTTCTGATATTAAGCATTTCTATGATATATTTGTTATCCACGTTTATCTCTCCAATATCTTTTTTAATCTCAAAAAAGAAATGGGGGAAGTAACCTTCCCCCTAAAGTCATAACTATTTCCAAACAGTTACAGTAACTTTGTCTAAAGATAATCCCTTAGTAAGTTCAGCATCTGTTGGCACTCCGTCTTCAGAAGCAAGTTCAATTTCTCTTACAGGATCAACGGAACCATCAACTAACTTTGCAAATACTGCATCATAAGCAGCTTTATCAAACTTCTCAAATCTGTCAAAAGCATCGTCGCTTGAGCCATCAGATACAACTACAGGTAGTCCAACACCGTCGTTCTTAGCTGCGAAGTAAGTTGTCTGTCCACCATAAGTACCGAATGTTCCATCCTGAATAGCTTCAAGAACTGTAACTACAGATGCGCCTAAACCCTTTGTTGCAGATGTAATAACACTTGCATCATCTAATCTCTGGTCAACGTCTACACCAATTGTTTTACCAACATTACCATGGTCAGCTGCGCTGAAAACACTCTTTCCTACAGAACCACCACAACCGAAGATAACTTCTGTACCACTCTGGTACATAGCCTTAGCCATAGCTAAATTCTTATCATTTTCTTCAAAGTCACCAGTATAATGATATAAAGCTGTAACTTCTACTCCATCTTCCTGAGCAGCTGCTTCAGCACCCTGAAGGTATCCATAGCCGAATGCCTGTACCGCAGGAACTGCCATACCACCCATGAAACCAAGCTTAGTTAAGCCGTCTTTAACTGCAGCGTAACCAGCTAAGTAACCAGCTTCTTCTTCTGCATACATAATTGAAGCCACATTAGCTTCAGTCTTGTAAGTTGCATAATCAGCAGTATGTGGAGAACCATCAATTAATAGGAAGTTTACATCTGGATATAAAGTTTGAGCTTCATATACAGCAACTTCGAACAAGAATCCCGGACATACTACAACATTAGCACCCCAATCATCAACTGCAAGTTTAATAGCAGCTAAATAACCAGCGTCAGAATATTCTTCTGGTTTGAAGTACTTGTAATTTGTTTCTTCTTCCATGCCATTAGCTTCACAGAATTCGATTACGCCTTCCCAAGAACCCTGGTTAAAGGACTTGTCATCGATATTACCCTTATCAGTAACTAAAGCAACTTTCATGCCGGAGTCACTTCCACCGCCGCCACAAGCAGCAAAGGAGAATACCATAACTAAGATTAATAATACTGAAAGTAATTTCTTCATTTGTTTTCCTCCTAAATGAATCATCAGTTTTCTCTTAAATTTGATTATAATATAAAGGAACAGAAAACAAAAGTTTTTTTTAGTACAATTATTAATTTTTTGACATTTTTTGCATAAAAAAACTCACCAAATAATAAGTTGGTGAGTTTCAAAACGCTTATTTGTTTTTCTTTGCAGATTAAAAAATTATGCTGCCTTTTTTACAGTTTTTAATACTAATCCAAGAACTAAACCTACAAAAGCAGGAACAATCCAGCCCATACCTAGGCTTGCAAAAGGCAGAAGAGAACCAAAACTCATAATTGCCTCTCCGTTTATTAATGCAAATACGCCTGCAGGCAATGAATTTACTAAATCAAATAATGCAGCAACTAACGTAAATCCAGTAACGGAAGCATAAACTCGCTTATCTTGATCAATATATTTGCCTAATAATGCAAGTAAAATTAATGTAATCGCAAGAGGATATCGGAACATCTATACTGGAATTGAGTACTGAAT
>JAFYPY010000065.1 GCA_017547345.1 Bacillota bacterium
CATGTCTGCTGCAACTACTGTCCAGTCATCGTCCAACCAAAGCACATCTGCAGTTCCCATGTTAATCATCGGTTCGATGGCTAACGTCATTCCTGGACGAAGTTTGATACCTCTACGGAACTGTCTGAAGTTCGGAATCTCTGGATCTTCATGTAACTGAGTTCCGATTCCATGACCACATAAATCTTCCACCACTCCATATCCAAAGCTCTCTGCATAATCACCGATTGCATTGGAAATCTCATGTAGATGATGTCCAGCAACTGCATATTTCATACCCTCAAAAAAGCTCTGACGTGTTCTCTCTATTAGGAGTTTTACTACTTCCGGAACCTCTCCTACTGCATGTGTTCTTGCCGCATCAGAATGATAACTTTTATGAATCACTCCGATATCTAAGCTTACCACATCGCCCTCTTGAATAATACGTTTTTTTGAAGGAATTCCATGAACAACTTCTTCATTAATTGACACACATACAGAAGCCGGATAGCCATGATAATTCTTAAAAGAAGGTATACATCCAAAACTTCGAATCATTTCTTCACCAATTCTGTCAACCTCATAGGTTGTCATTCCTGGTCTAAGTTCTTTTTCTAATCCTGCATGTACTTTTGCTAAAATCTTCCCTGCTTCACGCATCAGTTCCAACTCTCGTTCGGATTTGATTGTTACTGCCATGTCTTACTTCTCCAAAATAGCGATAATGTCAGCAAATACTTTTTCCATTGGCTGTGTACCATCTACGCTCTTTAAAATACCCTGTTCTTTGTAATAATCAATGAGTGGCTGTGTCTGTTCATGATATACGTTAAGTCTCTTCTGAACTGTTTCTGGCTTATCGTCATCTCTTAATACCACTTCATTGCCACATCTGTCGCAGATTCCTTCTACTTTAGTAGGAATAGAAACAATGTGGTATGTAGCACCGCAATTTAAGCAAGCACGTCTGCCACCCATACGGTTTACAATATTTTCATCTGGAACATCTACATCAATTGCAAAGTCCATTTTCTGATTTATTTTATCAAGTGCTGCTGTAAGAGCTTCTGCCTGTGGAATTGTTCTTGGAAAACCATCCAATACAAAGCCATTTACGCAGTCATCCTGTTGTATTCTATCCATAACTAAATCACAGGTTAATTCATCTGGAACTAATAACCCCTGATCCATATACTGTTTTGCTTTATTTCCTAATTCTGTTCCGTTTTTAATATTTGCACGGAAAATATCTCCTGTTGAGATATGTGGGATGCTATATTTATCTGCAATCTGTTTTGCTTGTGTTCCTTTACCAGCTCCAGGAGCTCCTAACATAATAATCTTCATAATCATTTCTCCTTTTGACTAACATTAATAAGAGTGTGCTTTCTTGCAAAGCATCTTCAAATCATAGACATTTTCTGTGATTTGAAAAAAGCGCCAAGCAAAACACTTGGCGCTATTGGTTTTAGTCATTCAAAAATCCTTTATAGTAACGAACTAACATCTGTGACTCAATCTGTTTTAATGTTTCAATGATTACACCAACTACGATGATAATAGATGTTCCTGCAAAAGAAACATTTGCATTGAATACACCATTAAAGAAAATTGGAGCAACAGCAATAATCATCAATCCGATAGCACCTATAAAGACAATATAGTTCAATATCTTGTTCAGATATTCACTAGTTGGCTTACCTGGTCTGATACCTGGAATAAAGCCGCCTGCTTTTTTCATGTTATTTGCAATCTCATTTGGATTAAATGTAATTGAAGTATAGAAGTAAGCAAAAGCTACAAGAAGTACGATGTAAACAATCAAACCAATACTGTAAATTGGCTGTTCTGGATCACACCAATACTGCTGATTCATACCTTTTAAAATCTGGCTTCCGATACCTGTACCATTTCCTTTTCCAAGAAGACCTGCAATGATAACTGGTGTCTGTAATAAAGACTGTGCGAAGATTACAGGGATAACACCCGCTGTATTTACCTTTAAAGGAATATGTGTGGACTGTCCACCAACCTGTTTTCTTCCTTGGATTTTCTTTGAATACTGAACTGGAATCTTTCTAACACCACCCTGAAGTAATACTACAAAGAATACCATTCCAACAATAATTGCAATAATAATTACTGCAGCAAGAATACCAACCTGAATTGATTTTCCTGCGATAAACTGATCATATAATGTAGCAATATCACTCGGCATACGAGAAATAATGTTAATAGCAAGGATGATAGATACACCATTACCAACACCATTTTCTGTAATACGTTCACCAATCCACATCATTGCAGTAGAACCTGCTGTTAATGCGATTACGATTGTGATATAAGTAAGAACCTGGTTAAATCCTTCAGCTGCTACTAAGTATCCGCCTCTGCTGAATCCGATTGTCATCGCAGTAGATTCAACTAAAGCTAAAACAACAGTTACATATCTAGTAATGTTATTAATTTTTTTACGACCATCTTCTCCATCTTTCTGCATCTCTTCCAATGCTGGAATAGCAATGGTAAGAAGCTGCATGATAATCGATGAAGTAATGTATGGTGAAACATTCAATGCAAAGATTGACATATTGTAGAATGAACCACCTGTAATTGCATCAAAGAATCCCATGCCATTTGCTGTCTGTGCAGCAAACCAAGCAGAGAACACCTCTGTATTAACACCAGGAATAGGAAGCATGCTTCCTATTCTGATGATAATTAACATAACAAATGTATAAGCAATGCGACTACGAATATCTTTGACTTTAAACGCATTACGAAGTGTCTGTAACATTAGATCACCTCTGCTTTTCCACCAAGAGCTTCAATTTTTTCTTTAGCGCTTGCGCTGAATGCATCAACCTGAACTGTGAGCTTCTTAGTAAGTTCTCCATTTCCAAGAATCTTAACGCCGTCTCTTGGGTTTTTAACGATACCAGCTTCGATTAATGTTTCAACTGTAACAACAGCATCGTTTTCAAACTGCTCTAAAGCAGAAAGGTTGATTCCGATGATTGTCTTAGAATTTCTACATTTGAAACCTCTCTTTGGTAAACGTCTATATAATGGCATCTGTCCACCTTCGAAACCTGGTCTTGGTGCTCCTGAACGAGCTTTCTGACCTTTATGTCCCTTACCAGCGGTCTTACCATTTCCTGAACCGTGTCCACGTCCTCTTCTGAAATTATCACTATGAGTTGAGCCAGCAGCTGCATGTAAGTTAGATAAATCCATCATGGCACCTCCTATCTTCAATTATTAGATTTCTTCTACTTTAACGTATGGTGCTACTTTACGACATGCGCCCAATGTAGCTGCATTGTTTGGTAATTCTACTGATTTACCAACTTTTGTTAAGCCAAGAGCTTCAACTGTCTTTTTGTTCTTTGGAACTGCACCGATTGTTGATTTAATTAATGTTACTTTTACTTTATCTGCCATCTTAAATTCCTCCTTAACCTAAGATCTCTTCTACGGATTTACCGCGGAGCTTAGCTACTTCTTCTGGGGACTTTAACTGGCTTAAAGCATCAATTGTTGCAAGTACAACGTTCTGTTTATTGTTAGAACCTAAAGATTTTGTACGGATATTCTTGATACCTGCTAACTCGCATACGTTACGAGCAGGACCACCAGCGATGATACCAGTACCTTCTGGAGATTTCTTTAATAATACAGATGCACCTGTGTGTTTACCCATAACATCATGTGTGATACTGTTTACTTCATCAAGTTTAACTGTGATGAGTTTCTTCATAGCGTCTTCTTTTCCTTTGCGGATAGCTTCAGGAATTTCAGTTGCTTTACCTAAACCAGCACCAACATGACCATTGCCGTCACCGACAACAACTAAAGCTGTAAAACGCATGTTACGTCCGCCTTTAACAACTTTTGTTACACGTTTGATTGACACTACTTTTTCACTTAATTCTAACTGACTAGCATCAATAATTTCACGTCTCATGTTTTCGTTTCCTCCTAATTAAAAATCTAATCCAGCTTCTCTTGCTGCTTCGGCTAAAGCTTTCACTTTTCCCTGATATATGAAACCGCCTCTATCAAAGACAACTGTTGTAATACCTTTATCTAATGCTTTCTTAGCAATTACAGTACCAAGATGTGCTGCTGCTTCGACGTTATTAGTCTTTTCAAGTTCTGCCTTTACTTCTTTATCAAGAGTAGAAGCTGCTACAAGTGTATTTCCAACTGTGTCGTCAATAATTTGAGCGTACATATGATTATTGCTTCTGAACACAGCTAAACGTGGTCTCTGTGCAGTACCTGCAAGATGATGGCGCATTCTTCTATGTTTATTTTCACGAACTAAAGTTCTTGATTTCTTACTAACCATTTTCTGTCACTCCTTTAATTATTTCTTACCAGTCTTACCAACTTTACGTCTAATAACTTCATCAGCGTATTTAATACCTTTACCCTTGTATGGTTCAGGTCTTCTCTTATCTCTGATTTCAGCTGCGTACTGGCCAACTTTTTCTTTATCAATACCTGTTACAGTAATCTTGTTACCTTCAACTTTTGATTCGATTCCTTCTGGATCTGTCATTTCAACTGGATGAGAGTAACCTAAGTTAAGTGTTAAAACTTTACCAGCTTTAGAAGCTTTGTAACCTACACCATTTACCTCAAGCTTCTTCTCAAAACCATCTGTTACACCAACAACCATGTTATTGAGAAGTGATCTTGAAAGGCCGTGTAAAGCCTTGTTCTTTTTCTGATCGTCAGGTCTCTTTACTTCGATC
>JAFYPY010000066.1 GCA_017547345.1 Bacillota bacterium
AAAGGCAAGGACTTTTGTTAGTAAATGTCGAAAAAAGGTATCTAAATGTTGAAAATTAGCCCTTAATTGAAATTGTAATTTTTGAGATGCTGTGTTAAAATATATAGGTCGTTTTACGTGTAGACACTAGATTAGTTAATTTATTATATAATAAGGAGAAAAAATGGGAGAAATCAAACAAAGAGACTATATGTTTGACACGTTTAGAGGGCTACTTATGCTTTCTATTCCGATGTCACATTTTACTAAAATGTCAGGGAACCTGTATTCCTCTTTATACTTAGGTGGAGGCTTCCCTCAGGATTCACTTGCAGGTTGGGTTTATATAACAATCAATGTATTCGTAATGCAGGCGTTCATGTTCCTTTCTGGATATTTTTCAAAGAAGCCGGATAGAGCAAGAGAAACAGCGTTCAGCACATTTATGTGGCCGTATCTAGTATGGACAACTTTCTACTTCATCATTAGATATCTGTTCTTTGGAAACGCACATTTAAGCTATTTGACACCGCCATTTGCATTGTGGTTCTTATTTGCACTATTCTTCTATAGATATTTCTTGAAGGATATGGTTAAGCTTCAGTGGCTTTTACCAATAAGTATTTTCTTGTATTTGCTTGCAGGACAGGTTCATGAGTGGGAAAACTTCATGTCTCTTGGCAGGGCAGTTTCTTACTTCCCATTCTTCTTACTTGGATATTATTGCTCAAAGGAAAGACTTGCATGGTTACAGCAGCTAAAGAAACATCCGGTAGTTTTAACTATTATGGGTATAGTACTAGTATTAATCTCAGTTGCTCTATGTAAGTGGGGTCCACCTGTTGAATGGTATCTATTAAAAGAATCAGTACATACATTTAAGATGGAATGGTGGCAGGATACAATCGGCAGAATCGGTATTTTCTTCCTATCAAGCGCATGGATTATATTTGCAGTAAATGCAATACCATCAAAGAAAAGCTTTATTTCCTTCGTAGGGAGCAACACGATGCCGGTATATATTTTCCACTTAACACTTAGATACGTAATACAGTTCTACGGATTATACATGGGATTCATTGGCTGCCTAGTTACAGCGTGGTTTGCAATCCTTTCACTTGTATTCAAGAACAAGGAAAACAAAGTACCTTACTATATTGCAATCGCAGTATCAGTAATCGGTTTCTACTTCTTATTTGCATCTGGAGTATTAGCACCGCTTTATGGATTATGTCCACAGAACAAGATTTTCTTCTATCTACTTGTTTATGGAGGAGCATTAATTTGTGGTTGCGCATTCGTTTCACCTTTCTGGATCAAGCTTTACGATACTATCGTAGATGGTCCAAAGAGAATGCCGTATATCACAAAATGGTTAAAAGGACCTGGTTATGTTGAAGAACAGAAGACAGCATAATATAAAACTGTTAATAATTGCCTTAGTTATAGGACTTACATGCACCCTTTTTGCGTCTTGCAGAGAGGGTGTAACTTCATATATATACGAAACAGATTCGTTTTTCTTGGGAAATGATAGAGGCTCATATATCTATGGGGAACTGGTTATGCCAAAGACCGATGAGTCCTGCCCATTAGTATTCATCGCACATGGATTCAAAGGGACTAGAAACTCCGGAGGGGCAAAAGAGCTATCTGAGAGACTTGCATCTGTTGGAATCGCAGCCGTAAGAATTGACTTTAATGGATATACTGAAGATTCATTGAAGTCGAATCGCACAAAGCGATACACCTTGACTGATATGCAATCGGATGCTGTCAAAACCATTAATTATGTCATAGAAAACTACAATATCGACGGCAATAGGCTCGGAATGTATGGCAGATCTATGGGAGGACGAGTAGCAATGATGCTTGCCAACGAAAATGTAGGCGACTTTGACTTCAAGGCCATGACTCTAATCGCTCCTGCAGGAAATAGCGATGCTATGATTTATTATATGGGCGGTGATGAAAATTGGGCGAATATGAAGGAAATCGCCCTTGAAGAAGGGTATTGTGAGAAACAAGGCCTTCAGCTCACCTACGACTGGTTTACGGACTTTGAGGAATATGATCCATCAAAGACTGGGCGTAAGTTTGGCGAAAAGCCAGTGCTTCTTTATTACAACACCCTCGATACTGTAGTTAGACCTGTTACTAGCCTTGAATGTGCCGCGGGATATAGTAACATTGAGACGATAGAGGTTACTACAGAAGATGGACACGGCTACGAAATGGGCTACGAAGAGTCAGAATTAAAAGAAGAAATCATGTCAAAGATTACAGCGTTTTTTGCTACACATTTAGAGGTATAAGATGAAGAGAGAATATGATATTCCATATATTGAAAATCTAAGAGGCGATGAAGAACAGGTAGTTATTATTGCTCATGGTTTTGGTAGTAGCATGCAAAGTCCAACAGCACAGATGGTACTTAATAAACTTCCAAAGGCAGGAATCGGGACTATAGCCTTTGATTTCCCAGCTCATGGAGCAAGCAGTGTAGACGGGGACTTACTGTCTGTGTCAAACTGTATAGCAGACATTGGAACAGTCGAAGAGTATGTACGAAGCAAGTGCCCAAGGGCTAAGATTAACTACTTCGGATCAAGTTTTGGAGCATATATCACCCTTCTGTATTTAAGTCAGCATCCAGAGAAAGATGGCAAGGCTTTCCTAAGAAGTGCAGCTGTTAATATGCATGTTATCTTCGAAAATCCGACAGAGGCAGAGGCCTTTGCTATGGCACAGCAGGGTCATTTGATTATAAACTATGGTACTCCGCTAAAGCTTACGCAGAAGTTTGTAGAAGACCTTAAAGAACATGACTTATTTGAACTTTATAAGCCGGGGGCATCTAATGTTATGATGATTCACGGAAGCGATGATGAAACCATCGATTACCACAAGGCATTGGCTTTTGCACAAAAGTTTGATATTCATTTGATTACTGTCCAAGGTGGTGACCACAGGTTATCTGCCGATGGAATGCCGGAAGATGTAGTCAAGAGAGCTATAGATTTTTATTTAGGGAACTAGAAAGGGAGACGGGTTATGTTATCATTCGAATGCGATTATAATATTGGCGCACATCCAAGAATTTTGGAGCGCTTTATGGAAACTAATTTTGAAAAATTACCGGGTTATAGAGAGGATCATTACTGCAAGGAGGCGGCAGCTAAGATAGCAAAGGCTTGCGAGTGCCCTGAAGCAGAGGTACACTTCTTAGTTGGAGGAACTCAGACTAATCAGGTGGTGATTTCTACTATGCTGAAAAGTTATGAGGGCGTTGTTGCTGCAAAGACTGGTCACGTTGCGGTTCATGAGGCAGGTGCAATAGAATACTCCGGACACAAGGTTCTTGAAATTCCACAGCATCAGGGAAAAATAAAGTCTGAGGAACTAGAGGGTTATCTGCAGACTTTTTACAACGATGAAACTCATGACCACATGGTTTTCCCTGGCATGGTTTATATCTCTCACCCGTCTGAATACGGCACGCTATACACTAAGGCTGAGCTTGAAGAAATTAGCGAAATTTGTCACAACTACGAAATTCCACTATTTATCGA
>JAFYPY010000067.1 GCA_017547345.1 Bacillota bacterium
CTAAATATTATAGCACAAAAAAACCGTTAAAAAAAGCATTATAGTATAGCATAGCAGTGTTGCAAGAAGGTTTATTTTTTGTTAAAATCAAACCGTGGCTTAATAATTTAGAAATGGAGATAAAATTATGAGCAAAAAAATGCAAAGTAACATTTTGCTGTTGTTCACAGCAATCATTTGGGGTTCTGCCTTTGTGGCGCAGAAGAGTGGGATGGACTATATTGAGCCTTTCACATTCAACGGAATTCGTACTTTCATAGGTGGATTAGTACTAATTCCTGTTATTATGCTAATGAGCAAGAAATCCCCTGAAGAAAAACTTTCAAAAGAAGAAAAGGCAAAGAACAACAAGGCGTTGTTAATTGGTGGTATATGTTGTGGGGCAGCATTGTTTGCGGCAGGATCACTTCAGCAGTTCGGCGTTATGTATACTACAGCCGGCAAGGCGGGATTCATAACAACTCTTTATGTTGTTTTTGTTCCTATCATAAGCATATTATTGAGAAAAAGAGTAAGACCTATAATGTGGCTATGCGTAGTATTGGGTGCAGTTGGGCTGTATCTACTATGTATGACAGACGCATCCTTTAGTTTAACTTTTGGTGACACATTAGTTCTTCTATGTGCGGTTGCTTTTGGTGTACATATTATGGTAGTTGACCATTTTTCACCTAAGATGGATGGAATTAAGTTGTCATGCATTCAGTTCTTGACAGCTGGTTCTCTTGGAATTATAGGAATGTTCTTGTTTGAAAATCCACAGATTGACGCGATTATTGACTGTGCTATTCCTATTTTGTATGCCGGCGTATTATCTTGTGGACTTGGTTATACTTTCCAAGTTGTTGCACAAAAGCATGCAGAACCAACAGTTGCTTCTCTATTGATGAGCCTTGAGTCTGTGTTTGCGGTTATTTCCGGGGCAATTCTTCTTGGAGAGTCAATGTCAATTAGAGAATTATCAGGTTGTGCAGTAATTTTCGCAGCTGTTATTATTTCTCAACTTCCTGAAAAAAAGACAAAAGAAATCGAGGGCTAGGGCTATGATTACAAGAGAAGAAGCTTTAGAATTATTAATGAAATATAACAAAGAGGATTTCCATATTCACCACGGCAAAATGGTTGAAGGCACTATGAGATATTTTGCAGAAAAGCTTGGCTATGGCGAAGATGTGGAGTTTTGGGCAAGAGTTGGCCTATTACACGATATCGACTTTGAAATGTGGCCGGAAGAACACTGCAAGAAGGCTCCAGAACTTTTACGTGAAGCAGGAATCGGAGAAGATATGATTCACGCAATCGTATCACATGCATATGGATTATGTTCAGATGTTAAGCCTGAGCACGAAATGGAAAAAGTTCTATTTGCCTGTGATGAACTTACAGGGTTAATTGGTGCTGCTGCACTAATGAGACCTTCAAAGAGTTGCCAAGATATGGAACTTAAATCTTTAAAGAAGAAGTTTAAGGACAAGAAATTTGCGGCAGGTTGTGATAGGGATGTTATCATTCAAGGGGCAGAAATGCTTGGATGGGAACTTGACCATCTCTTGAATGAAACATTAGAAGCAATGAAAACTTGCGAAGAAGCTTAGTTAAATAATAGCGGACTTCTGCATGGAGTTCGCTGTTTTAGTTATAATAATGTAATAAGAAAGGAAATCTAATGGACAAGTTTTTTAAGATTACTGAAAGTGGTTCTTCAGTAAGAACAGAAGTTATTGCAGGGCTTACGACATTCTTTGCTATGGCATATATTATTTTCGTAAACCCAAATCAGGTAACAGGTTTTACTCCTGGATTAGACGGCATTTGGAATGCGGTATATATCGCATCTATCCTAGCTGCAGTTATCGGTACTTTATTAATGGCACTATATGCAAAGAAGCCTTTTGCACAGGCTTGTGGTATGGGTCTTAACTCATTCTTCTTTGTAAGTTTCATCTTACCACAGGTTATCTCCGGAGGAGATGTAGTTGAGGGCTATCATGCAGGTCTTGTTATTATCCTAATCTCTGGTGTTATCTTCATGATTTTATCAGTTACAGGTGCTAGAGAATACATTGCAAAGGCTATGCCTGAATGCTTAAAGAAATCTATTTCTGCAGGTATCGGTTTATTCATTACATTTATTGGATTCCAGAATGTAGGAATTATTCAGGACAATCCTTATACTTTAACTCAGTTTGTTGACATTCACGGTGCAATCATGGGTGATGGCATTATCACTGTTATGCCTGCAATCCTTGCATTAATCGGATTCCTTATCATCGTTGCTCTTGAAAAGAAGGGGATCAAGGGTAATGTAATGCTCGGTATCATCGCAACAACAGTTTTATACTATATCACAACTGGCGCTTCCATTTCCTTAGACATGGGACAGGTTGGACAGGCATTCAAGGACTTCGCAGAAGTTGGTGTTGTAGGCGTATTCCAGCCAGAATCTTGGTCTAACGCATTTAGCCCAGCCTTCGTTGGCGGTGTATTCAGTGCAGTTATGTATATCATCACTTTCTGCTTAGTAGATATGTTCGATACAATCGGTACTTTATACGGTACTGCTACACAGGCAGA
>JAFYPY010000068.1 GCA_017547345.1 Bacillota bacterium
ATATCCAAACTCCTGCCCGCTTTCCAAACCAGGAATCACTTCCTCCTTGAATCTTTCATAATGGACATTGCCACCTGCTTCAGCAAGTCTTTGCTCAGTACGCAGATCCATAGGCAAGAAGAAATCATCAACTCTAACAACGTCACCGTCTAATACTTTAGCAAGCTGCATAGACATTGTGCTCTTTCCCGATGCACAAGGACCGTCTATTACGATGACTCCTCCATCCATCTCACGAGCTGCCATAAGGATTGGTATCAATCTCAAATGTTTCCTATCCACCAGTCTATAGGCTGGTCTATGTGCATCCCTATATCTTTGGCTGTGGTGAACAGGTCTAATGCCTTCTTCCACATATTTATCGACGTATTTTAACATTTCAGGATCATTACCTAAAACGCTTTTTGCAAGCTGAAGATTTTCATGCATCCTTTCCTCGCCGCCATATGATTCCTTGGTTGCCATGACAAATAGATCAAATAGCCACTCTTTTGGCATGCCACTAGCCTTCCACGCTCCAAGGTCTACTCTAGCCACATCTTCTGATATGTATTCATATAGGGGAACGGTTCTTTCCTCTATATAATCAAATTCTTCGTCAAAATATGAACGAGCTCTATCCAAATCAGTTAAGAGATGCTCTGCACCAAAAGCTGCCTGATAACACATCTTAATAACATCTTGAAGTTCCATATTTTTTTTAGTATTCAGTTCATAATCTAAATAGTCCTTAAACTTCATTATTCTTCTTTACCGCCATAACTATAATTGGAATTAAAATAAGTTGAACTACAATCCCCGGTATCGCTTCAAGCAATGCTCCCCCAAGGAACATCTGCCATGTAAAAGGATTTGCAGTTACCCCTGCAATCACAAGTCTTGCCGCTCCCCAAACTACTCTACCAAGAACCATCGCCATTATTAAGCTTACATATACTGCCCATTTTTTATTAGGCAAAACTCTATACATAGCACTCGCCACTAGACCATAGGTTGCAAGTTCAAAGGCCATTGCAAGACCAAAAGGCATAGGCGGCATGGAAAAAATCGCAAATCTAAGTATCGGTGCAGTAAATCCCACTGCCAAAGCCCATTTCCAGCTTACGAAAAATCCACAAAGCAAAACAGGTATGTGCATTGGGCATAGCATAGCGCCTACCTGCGGGATCTGCCCCGTTACAAAAGGAAGTAGTAAGGCAAGAGCCAAACACACTCCTGCAATAGTTACATTTTTTACTGTGTTTACTTTTTTGTTCATCTTGTTGTCTCCTTTTCTTTTGTAGGAAACAACCCTTCGGCTTCTCCTAGGAGTCATTTCAAAAAATAAAAGATACAAGTCTTTCTTCTGAAAGCCCTTGCACCTTCTGGTATATGATAACTAGCTTCTGCTAATTTCTCTAATCTTTTCTATAGCTTCCTCAATCAAATCGGAGGTAGTCTTTTCTCCTGTCCCAATAATTATATTATTGCACTTATTGACCGGAAGTAAAATCTTAATCGCTTCGCTCTGCCCAATAGCAGTAGCCATAGCCGGTGTTATTTCGCCAAGAAGGGAATCTGCAATGACAATTCCAACAGGTCCTACGATAATGTCAGCCCTTCTGGCACCGACGATTACTGCATTTTCACCTGTAGCTCCGTTTGTTGCACCCGCTTTTAGCATTGCGGCCGTAGCCATGGTATTAGTCCCCACCGCAGTGATTTCCGCTTCAGGAATCAGCTTCTTGCAAGCAGCTACCATCTGCTTTCCAAGAAGACCTCCTTGGCCATCTATTATCAAAACTCTTCTCATTACTTCTTACCTCTTTCTCTCTCCAAAGTATCAAGTAATGCTTGGTCTAAATCCTTCTGCGCATTCCTAAGTTGTGATTCTTCTTCGATATCCACAATCTGTGCAACCCATACCATGTTTTTGTACCAGCCCCTTGATAGTCTGTCCATTATAGCCTTCGTACAAGTAGGAGTGTTGAGCTTCGCCTTAAAAAGATATACTCTAACTACAAGGCCAAAAGTGAATCCCTTTATTTCGTAAACACTGTCCTCGTGGCCAAATCTCTTAAGCGTATCTCTTATATCTCTAACTATATCTTCTGATATAACATGCATTCTTCCCCTAGAGCAAATCAAATAAAAAGCTGCCCCAAAAACTACCGCAAGCACGAATGCAGCAGTCTGACCGAATGGTACCTGAGTCGCCGCATACATTGCTGCCGCTGGCACGCACCATAACCATCTTAATTTTTCTAATCTCTGGCTATATCTTTTAGCTTTATTCATAAATACCTCTCTTTTCTATCCTAATATTATATGCACAAAAGCCTCCCATTGCAATAAAAACATCTGCGTGGTATAATGTTTAAGGTTCATTTTAACAAGAAATATGGAGGTAAAAAAATGGCTTTATCAAAACCGTTAAATAAATATTTTGACCATACTATCCTAAAGGCTGACGCTTCAGCCTCTCAGGTTGAAGTTCTTTGTCAGGAAGCTCTAAAGTACGACTTCTTCTCAGTATGTGTAAACTCTTGCAACGTTGCTTTAGCAAACGAAATCTTAAAAGGTTCAGATGTTAAGATTGCAGCAGTTGTAGGTTTCCCTCTAGGTGCTTGCACAACTGCAACTAAGGCTTTCGAAACTGAAGAATGCTGCAGAGACGGTGCTGCTGAAATCGATATGGTTATCAATGTTGGAGCATTAAAGGACGGATCTGTAGATTTTGTAAGAGATGACATCAAGGCTGTTGTAGATGCAGCCGCTAAATATGATGCTACAGTTAAGGTTATTATCGAAACATGCCTATTAACTGACGAAGAAAAGGTTCTTGCTTGCCAGCTTTCCGAAGAAGCAGGTGCTGCCTTCGTAAAGACTTCAACTGGTTTCTCAACTGGTGGTGCAACAACTGCTGACATCGCTCTAATGAGAAAGACTGTTGGCGATAGACTTGAAGTTAAGGCATCTGGTGGTATCAGAGATTACGAAACTGTAATGGCTATGATCGAAGCTGGTGCTGACAGAATCGGTGCGAGCGCATCCGTTGCTGTTATGGAAGCTAAGGTATACGAGGGGGACTATTAATATGACAGAGAGAACTGCTAATATTTTAAAAGCAATCTTCGGTTTAATTATTGCGCTTGTATGTATTTCTCTAAGAATGACATCAACTACAGACCAGTTTACAATTATTGGTGCTGCTCTAGGCATTTTTATGTTCGTAGGATATATCAAGAGAGCATTTAATCTTTAGAAAACTCGGATAAATATTTAAGGAAGTTCAAGATTGAACTTCCTTTTTTGATACTAAAAAAGGTGCGAAACAATTCGCACCTTTATTTTTTCTTAAATTATAGACCTGCCTGCTGTCTTAAAGCTTCAGCCTTGTCAGTGTGTTCCCATGGAAGATCTACATCAGTTCTACCGAAGTGACCGTATGCTGCAGTCTGTCTGTAGATAGGTCTTCTTAGGTCTAAATCTCTGATGATTGCTGCTGGTCTTAAGTCGAAGTTCTTTTCAACTAATAGAGCGATTTCTTCATCAGCTAACTTACCAGTTCCAAATGTATCAACTAAGATGGATACTGGCTTTGCAACACCGATAGCGTATGCAA
>JAFYPY010000069.1 GCA_017547345.1 Bacillota bacterium
GGATTATCTTTTGCTGATAGATTCGAAAAGAAAAAAATCATAGATATATTAAGACAGTTATATGAGGTTGATAGAAATATAAAAACAGGTATGATAGAACAAAATCTTGCGTTGGAATTACTGATAGGGAGGATATAGCTAGATGTCAAAACAGCTACAAGCAGATGGTATTTTATTTTTAATAACCTTTTGTTGGGGAGTTTCTTATTTCTTAATGGACGTATGCTTAGAAGAAATGGATCCTTTTACACTGAATGCTTTTAGATTTATAGGGGCATTCCTCATAGCGGTTGCACTGTCGGGGAAGAAACTCAAAAACATAACAACAAATACTGTCAAATACGCTACGATTATTGGTTCTTTGATGGTGCTGGTATATGTTGGCGCAACTTTTGGCGTTAAGTACACTACCATATCTAATTCTGGATTCATGTGTTCTTTGACGGTTATATTCACCCCGATTATGGAGTGGATTGTTTTCAAGAAGAAACCAAACAAAAAATTCAGTTTGGTATTACTAATTTGTATAACAGGAATCGCATTGCTTACATTAGGTAAGGATTTTTCTCTCAATATGGATCACTTGAAAGGGGATTTACTGTGTGTAATGTGTGCATTTGTATATGCAATTTTGCTGATTTTCACAGAAATTGGTGTCGGCAAAGACGATGTAGATCCATATCAGATGGGTGTATTCCAGATTGGTATTACCGGAATATTGAATTTGATTTTGGCCTTCATTATTGAAAATCCAAGTTTTCCACAGACAATAGAAGTTTGGGGAGCAGCTACCTTCCTTGCTATTTTCTGTACTGGAGTAGCATACATAATGCAGCCTATTGCTATGCAATATACTTCCGCAGGACATGTAGGTGTAATATTTGCCTTGGAGCCAGTATTTTCTGCAATCGTCGCTTTTTTATTTGCAGGAGAAGTACTATTTGCAAAACAATATTTTGGTGGTGCCTTGATGCTGTTTAGCATTATTCTTATGGAAGTTGATATAAAATCATTAATAAATAAAAAGACTAGGGAGGAATAGGTTTGGACAGATTATTTATTAAGTCGGAAGATAGAGTGCGTCGTACCGTAGACAGCCTATATAAAGAATTGGAAAGAAGAGTATCTGCGAATCCACCTGGACAGTGTCCTGTAGATTTAACTTCATCTTTTTTAAGATTATGTCATTCACAGAGTTGTGGCAAATGTGTACCTTGCCGTGTAGGTTTAGGTCAGTTACAGCTAATTATCGATGATATTCTTGACACAGATACTGAACCTACTGAAGATGCACTTATCTTATTGAGAAAAACGGCAGAAGCTATTAGCGTTTCTGCAGACTGTGCAATCGGAACAGAAGCTGCGAAAATGGTATTAAGAGGACTAGATGGATATATGGATGATTTCAAATCACATATACATAACCATACTTGTACAGAAAAGATTAGAACCACAGCTGAACCAGTTCCATGTGTTGCAATGTGTCCTGCTGGTGTTGATGTACCTGGATATATCGCACTACTTAAGGCGGGAAGATATGATGATGCTGTTAGATTGATTAGAAAGGATAATCCTTTCCCAACAGTTTGTGCTTTAATCTGTGAACACCCTTGCGAAAACAGATGCCGTAGAACATTGGTTGATTCACCACTAAACATCAGGGGATTAAAGAGATTTGCAGTTGATAATTGTGGAGATGTTCCTGTTCCTGAAAGAATGGATGATACAGGTAAGAAGATAGCGGTTATTGGCGGTGGACCGTCAGGCCTATCTGCAGCATATTTCCTATCTATAATGGGACATCAGGTAACTATTTTTGAAAAGAGATCTCAGCTAGGCGGCATGCTTAGATATGGTATTCCTAACTATAGACTACCAAGAGAAAGACTGCAGTGGGATATCGATGCAATTCTTTCAGCAGGCATTGAAACTAGACTAAATTATGATATCTCTACCCCTGAAGCCATTGCTGAAATCAGAGAAAATTTTGATGCTACATATATTTCTATAGGTTCGCATAATGCAAAGAGCATAGGAATACCGGGAGAGTATGCTAAGGGAGTTATTCCAGCGGTAGAAATGCTTAGAGGTATAGGCGATGATGCAATGCCTGATTTTGAAAACAAGACGGTTGTGGTTATCGGTGGTGGTAACGTAGCTATGGACGTAGCAAGAACTGCAAAGAGACTTGGAGCCACTGAAGTAAGTATCGTTTATAGAAGAAGAAGAGATGATATGACAGCTTTACCGGAAGAAATAGGTGGTGCAATCGCAGAAGGTTGTAGCTTATTACAGCTAAAGGCTCCGTCAAGAATCGAAACCGATAAACAGGGTGCTGTTAAGGCACTTTGGGTAAAGCCACAGCTTGCAAGCCAGGCAGATAAATCCGGAAGACCTAGACCGGTGGATTCTTCACAGCCTGAAGAAAAGATACCATGTGATATTATTATTTCTGCAATTGGACAGTCAACGGATATTAGATTTTTTGAAGAGTATGGTATTCCTGTATTTAGAGGTAATATCCATGCAGAAAAAAACAGTATCGTAGACAAGGTACATGGAACATATGCAGGGGGAGACTGCGTAACAGGTCCTTCCACAGTAATTAACGCTATTGCAGCCGGAAAAGTTGCTGCAGCGAACATAGATGCGTATCTAGGATTCAATCATGAAATTGAGGCAGGAGTAGATATTCCTTTACCTGAAATTGCAGACCAAATTCCGTGCGGTAGAGTTGAAATGAAGGAAAGATACGCAAAATTAAGAGAAAATGACTTCAATGCTATCGAATACGGCATGACCCTAGAAGAAGCAATGCAAGAAGCATCCAGATGTTTAAGATGTGACTACCACGGCTTCGGTTCATTTAGAGGAGGTAGACATACAAAATGGTAAAATTAAAAATAAATGGACAGCAAATCTGCGTCCCAGATAATTCAACCATTATGGAAGCGGCAGACGAGGCAGGTATACACATCCCTCGCCTATGTTACCTAAAGGGAATTAATGAAATCGGAGCGTGTAGAGTTTGCCTTGTTGAAGTAGCAGGAATGGAAAAACTAGTTCCTGCTTGTGATACACAGGTTAGAGAGGGAATGGAAGTAATAACTAACAGTCCTCGTTTAAGAAAAGTAAGAAGAACAAATGTAGAACTTCTTCTGTCTGATCATAAATCTGAATGTACTAGCTGTGTAAGAAGTGGTAATTGTTCACTTCAGACCATAGCAAATGATTTAGGTATAATCAGAAAGGAATTTGAGTTCAATACTGCTGAGAAGAATCGCTGGGATAACAGATTCCCATTGATTAGAGATGCATCCAAGTGCATAAAATGTATGCGTTGCATTCAAGTCTGTGAAAAAATTCAAGGTTTAGGTATTTGGGACCTATGTGGTACTGGACACAGAACTACTATCGGTGTAAAAAATAATAAGTCTTTCCAAGACGTAGACTGTGCTTTATGTGGTCAGTGTATTACTCATTGTCCTGTAGGTGCACTTAGAGAAAGAGATGATAGAGACGTACTAAATGATGCTCTCGCAGATCCTGAAACTGTTGTAATTGCACAAATTGCACCGGCGGTTAGAACGGCTTGGGCAGAACAAATAGGTCTTCCTAATGATGAAAATACTACAGGAAAATTAGTATGCGCCTTAAAAGAAATCGGCATTGATTATGTATTTGACACTAATTATGCTGCAGACCTTACAATTATGGAAGAGGGAAGTGAATTCCTTGAAAGACTATCTCATAGAGACGAATATGCGTGGCCTATGTTTACGTCATGTTGTCCGGGATGGTTACGTTTTATAAAGACTCAGTATCCTAATATGCTAAAGCATTTATCAACTGCCAAGTCACCACAACAGATGTTTGGCGCTATGTCAAAGACTTATATTGCACATAAACTCGGTGTGAATCCAGACAAAGTTTTCTCTGTTTCTATAATGCCATGTGTAGCCAAAAAGTATGAGAGAACAGTTTCACAGGTAAACCATGAGCTAGACAAATATGATGTAGATTTGGTTCTTACAACAAGAGAACTTGCAAGATTTATTAGAAGTGATAGCATAAAACCTGAAGATTTAAGCAATTTGCCATTTGATGATATATTTGGTGAAGGAACAGGGGCAGGTGCTATATTTGGAACTACAGGTGGTGTAATGGAAGCAGCGCTTCGTAGTGCTTATTACCTTGTAAGAGGCGAAAATCCTGAACCGGATGCATTTAAGGACGTAAGAGGCGACAAAGGCTGGAGAGAGCAGACTTTCTCCCTTAATGGCACTGAACTTAAAGTAGCAGTTGTTCACGGTCTTGCAAACGCAAGAGCTATGATGGAAGCTGTTAGAAAGGGCGAAGTTGAATATGACTTTGTTGAAGTTATGGCTTGCCCTGGAGGCTGTGTTGGTGGAGGTGGACAGCCATTTAAGGATGGCGAAGAAAGAGCTGCAGGCAGAAGTGAAAAACTATATGATATAGATAGAAACTCAAAGATTAGATTTTCACACGAAAATTCGGCGGTACTTCTTACATATGAAGAATTTTTAGAAAAACCATTATCAAATACGGCACATCATTTATTACATACCAATGTTAAAAATTGGGATATAGAAATGGTGAGAGAAGATACATAAATCAAAAGAAAAAAAGGGATACAATCACAAATTGTGATGTATCCCTTTTAATGTTCTTTGAATGATATTATCTGCTCGATGAAATTAGTTCTTTTGCACTCGCAAGAGTAACCTCTGTAATTGTTGTACCACCGAGCAATCTTGCAATTTCGTCTACTGTTTGATCATCATTTAATGACTCCACTGTTGTGAAGGTTTTGTTTTCATCGGAATCTTTGAAAATTCTATAGTTATAATCACCACATGCAGCAATTTGAGGTAGGTGAGTTATACAAAGTATCTGTCTTGCACCAGCAATTTCTTTTAGTTTTTTACCTACGATACTTGCGGTTATTCCACTGATTCCATTATCTATCTCGTCGAAGATGAGGGTAGGAATATTGTCGTAGGAACTGATTATGTTCTTAAAAGCAAGCATAATTCTTGACATTTCACCACCAGAGGCAACCTTATATAATGGTTTTAGCGGTTCGCCTTTGTTTGTTGTGATAAGAATTTCGACCTTATCCATACCGAACTCTGTAGGGTCAGTTATAGGCTGAATATCTATTTTGACTAATGAATCCTTGAAATTTAGATCATGAAGTTCCTTTTGAATGGATTCTTCAAGTTCTAAAGCATTTGCTTTTCTTTGAAGAGTCAATTTGTCACAAGCTTCTACTAATTTAGTCTTTAATTCTTTTAGCAGCTTCATCAAAGACAACTTTTCTTCATCGAAGTTTTCAATGATAGAAAGCTTTTCTAATAGTGCTGCATGGTATTCCATAATTTCTTCGATGGAGTCACCATATTTTTTCTTTAAATTATCTATTAGGTTTAGTCTTGTAATAGCTTCGTCTAATTCATCAGGAGAGAAGACTACTGAATCCTTTAGGTTTCTCAAATCTCTGCAGATCTCTTCTAATCTGTAGTATGTATCACTAAATTCTTCACTAAGGCTAGCAAGTTCACTTGAATATTCAGAAATTTCATCAATGGATTTAACTGCAAAGTTTAATCCATCCATTACGGAAGGGGATTCTTCATACATTGAAGAATATGATCTAGCCAGATTATCGTAGATTTTTTCGCTATTTTGTAATACTGAAATTCGCTCTTCAAGTTCTTTATCTTCGCCGACGAGTAGATTTGCTTTTTCGATTTCATCTGCCTCAAATTTGTAGAAATCAAGCTGTCTAGCATTTTCTTTTTCGGTAGAAAGAAGTTTAGCTAGTTTGCTCTTGCACGCAGAAAAATCAGCATACACACTGGAAACGCTTTCTTTCAATGGAAATGTAATGTCACTCTTGTATGCGTCAAGAAGTTCTATATGATATTCAGGATTTAATAAAGACTGATTATCGTATTGCCCGTGAATGTCAGCAAGTTTTGATGCTACTTGATTTATCTGAGAAAGGGTGACTATTTCACCATTTAGCTTGCAAAGATTCTTGCCGGCAGAAGATATCTCTCTCGTAATAACGATATCTTCGCCGTCAAGGGTAGCAACTAGTTGGATTATAGCCTTATCTGAACCAGTTCTTACATAAGAAGAATCAGCACGGCTACCAAGAGCCAGGCTGATTGCTTCAATGACGATGGATTTACCACTACCAGTTTCACCAGTTATGATATTAAGACCTTTTTCAAAATCTACTTCTGTATTTTCGATAATCGCAAAATTTTTAATACTAATGTGATTAATCATTCTTTAACCTCGTATACAGCATGTCTTGGAATGCACTTTTGACTTCATCAACATTGCTCTCCGAATCAATGAGCAAGAAGATAGTATTATCACCGGCAATGCTTCCTACAATATGTGGGATTCCGCAGTTGTCAATAGCCTCTGCAGCAGCATTTGCACAGCCTGATAGTGTTTTGACACATACAATGTTGCCTGATGAGTCAATTCCTGTGATAGTTTCTCTGAATATTTTACTAAATCTATCTGATACAGGAGTATCGGAAGATTTGTTGGATGCATATTTATACTTTCCTGAAGAAGAAAGAACTTTAACTAGTTGTAACTCTTTAATGTCTCTGGAAACTGTAGCTTGTGTAACATTGTAGCCGCTTTCTTTTAATAGCGTAGCTAGGTTTTCTTGAGTGTCAATTTCGTGGAGATTGATTAGCTCAAGAATCTTATTTTGTCTTGAATAACGCATAAGTAGTCTCCCTTTCTTTCATATTTATGTCTAAAGTTTAACACACACACTTTGCCTTTGCAAGTAGACAAACAAATGTTTGTATGTTATAATTTTAATCTAGAAAAATTGAAAAAGAGGTTGAAAAATGCGTATTTTAGGCATCGACCCAGGGTATGCCATTTTGGGATGGGGTGTCATAGATGTAGTAGGTAATCGGTTCTCTGTTGTAGACTATGGCTCAATTCTAACAGATACAAAAATGGATATGCCCTCTCGTTTGCAAGTCCTGTATAATGGACTAACAGAACTTATACACAAATATAATCCGGATGACGCTTCAATAGAGCAACTATTCTTTAACAGCAATGCCAAAACAGCTATCCTGGTAGGCGAAGCAAGAGGCGTTGCCGTTTTAGCGTGTGCAAATGGTAATTTGAATATAGGCGAATATACACCGTTGCAGATAAAGCAGGCTCTTGTTGGCTATGGTAGAGCAGATAAGAAACAGGTTCAGTATATGGTTAAAACTATGCTCAATCTAAAGACTGTCCCAAAGCCAGACGACACGGCGGATGCACTAGCTGCAGCAATTTGTCATGCTCATTCAGCAGGCAGAAAGGATATCTTAAAGGGTGTTAAATTATGATTAGATATGTTAAAGGTATATATGGAATGACATTTGCTGGTGGGATAGTAGTAGAAACCAATTCAGGTATAGGTCTTGAAATATTTCTGCCAATGAACTCACCTATATATAAATATACAGAAGGTGATACAGTAATGGTCTACACTTCTATGATTGTTAAAGAAGACAGTATGACTCTTTATGGTTTCCATAATAGAGAGACGCTAGAAGTCTTTGAGAAACTTATTACTGTTAGTGGAGTTGGAGCAAAGGGGGCTCTCGCTATTATTGGAACATTAGCTGTGGAAGAACTAAAGCGTGCAATAGCTTTTGAAGATGCTAAAGAAATCGCAAGGGCAAATGGCATTGGAAAGAAGACAGCAGAACGAATAATTTTAGAGCTGAAGGACAAGATGGGCAAGTTTGACGGAGAACTTCATCAAGGTGTATCAGCATCAGATATTACAACTGTATCTGCTGATGCAAGAACAGAAGCTATCAGTGCGATGGTTGCCCTTGGTTACACTAAGGCCGAAGCATTCAGTGCAGTTTCTGCGGTTAATGACGAAGGCTTGACTAGCGAGGAATATATTAAAAAAGCACTTAAAAACTTATTTTAGAGGATAAATAATGGATAACGAAAGAATTACATCTGCAAATATCAGCCCTGGGGAGATTAGACAAGAAACTACATTAAGACCTCAGACTCTGGATGATTATATAGGTCAAAAGGATGCCAAAGAAAACCTAAAAATATTTATCGAGGCAGCAAAGCTTAGGGGAGAACCTCTTGACCATGTTTTATTCTATGGCCCACCGGGACTAGGCAAGACGACCCTTGCAGGAATTATTGCCAATGAACTTGGCGTAGACATTAAGATAACATCTGGACCTGCAATTGGAAGAGCTGGTGACCTTGCTGCCATTTTGACGAACTTAAATGAAAATGACGTTCTTTTTATAGACGAAATTCATAGAATGAACAGGTCTGTTGAAGAGGTTCTTTACTCTGCAATGGAGGACTATGCGCTCGACATAATTATCGGAAAGGGGCCATCTGCTCGTTCAATTAGACTTGATTTATCAAAGTTTACTTTAATTGGTGCGACTACTAGAGCAGGATCACTTTCTGCACCTCTTAGAGATAGATTTGGTGTGCTTAGCAAGTTTGAGATGTACACAGTGGAGGAACTTAGTGAAATCATCATGCGTTCTGCTGGTATCTTAAATATTGAAGCTGATGAAGCATCGGTACGTGAGATGGCTATGCGTTCTAGAGGGACTCCAAGAGTCGCTAACAGAATTTTGAAAAGAATAAGGGACTTTGCACAAGTAAATGGAAAGGGCATTATTGACCTTAAAATCACAAAAGAGGGACTTGATGCTCTAGGAATCGATGACATGGGCCTTGAAAGATTAGATAGAGAAATCTTAATGGCTATCATTGAGAGATTCAAAGGTGGACCAGTTGGTATTGATACAATTGCGGCTTCAATAGGAGAGGAAAGAGTTACAATTGAAGATGCATACGAACCATACTTAATCCAGATTGGATTCTTAAGCAGAACACCAAAAGGTAGAATGGTTACATCCCTTGCTTACAAGCATCTAGGACTTACTCCACCAGAAGAAGAATAAAGATTACGGAGAAATTTATGCATATTAACGATTTTGATTATATATTACCAGAAGAACTTATTGCACAGCGTCCTATGGAAAAGAGAGACCAGTGCAGAATGATGGTTCTAGATAGAGAGAATAAGACTATCGACCACAAAGCTTTCTGTGATGTTATCGACTACCTTGAAGAAGGTGACTGCCTTGTAATGAACGATTCTAAGGTAATCCCTGCTAGAATTTTTGGTACAAAAGAAGGCACTGGAGCAAAGGTTGAATTCTTACTTATTAAAAGACTTGAAGGCGATGTTTGGGAAACGATGGTTAGACCGGGAAAGCGTCTAAAAGTTGGAGACTCAGTATCATTTACAGAGGACGGAAGCTTTAGAGCCGTTATTAAAGATTATGGTGAAGACGGTACTAGACATGCCGAATTTATATACGACGGCGTTTTTCTAGAAAGCCTTGAAGAAATTGGGCATATGCCACTTCCACCATATATCGAAAGACCAAGTGATACTGACGACAAAGACATGTATCAGACTGTATATGCCCACGAAGAAGGGTCTGTTGCGGCGCCTACGGCGGGGCTACATTTTACAGAAGAACTTCTTCAAAAGGTCAAGGATAAGGGCGTTAAACTAGCTTATGTAACACTTCATGTAGGAATTGGTACTTTTAGACCTGTAAAGGTTGAAAATATAGAAGACCATCACATGCATTTTGAAGAGTATACAGTAAGTCAAGAAACAGCAGATATTGTTAATGAAACTATCAAAAAAGGCGGCAGAATTATTTCTGTAGGAACTACTTCATCAAGAACGTTAGAAAGCGCAGCAAAGTTTGATGAAGAAGCAGGAAGACACTTCCTAGAAGCCGGTAATGGAAGCACAGGTATATTTATTTATCCTGGATACGACTTTAAGATTGTAGACAGCTTGATTACTAACTTCCACTTACCAAAATCAACTTTATTAATGCTTATTTCTGCTCTATATGATAGAAAAGAAATTTTGAAGGCATACAATGTAGCTGTAGACGAAAAATACAGATTTTTCAGCTATGGCGATGCAATGATAATTATCTAAGAGGAGGGGCATTGAAGGTATCATCAATGCGAGTTTAGAATTATGAAACATGCAGTAACTTATGAATTATTAAAAGAAGATAGCCGCACAAAGGCTAGACGTGGCGTACTTCATACACCACATGGAGATATTCAGACTCCAGTATTTATGCCAGTAGGTACTCAGGCAACAGTTAAGGCTATGAGACCTGAACAGGTTGAGGAAATGGGTGCAGAAATCATTCTTTCCAACACATATCACCTATACCTAAGACCAGGCCACGAAATCGTAAAAGAGGCAGGCGGTCTTCACAAGTTTATGAACTGGAACAAGGCAATCTTAACTGACAGCGGTGGTTTCCAGGTATTCTCTTTAGGAAAACTAAGAAAGATCACTGAAGAAGGCGTTCAGTTCCGTTCTCACATCGATGGATCAAAGCACATGCTTACACCTGAAAAAGCAATGGAAATTCAAAATGCATTAGGCTCTGATATCATGATGGCCTTCGACGAATGTGCACCATATCCAGCTGATAGAAGATATGTTAAAGATTCCTTAGAGAGAACAACTAGATGGTTAAAGCGTTGTAAGGACGCACATCAGGATATAGAAAGACAGTCCTTATTCGGCATCATGCAGGGTGGTATGTACAAAGACCTTAGAAAGCAGAGTGCAGAAGAAATTGTAGAGCTTGATTTACCGGGATATGCTATTGGTGGACTTTCTGTAGGCGAACCTAAAGAAATCATGGTTGACATTCTTGATGATTGCGTAGACCATTTACCAAAAGAAAAAGCTCGTTACTTAATGGGCGTTGGTACTCCTGACTATTTATTCGAAGGGGTCGAAAGAGGCGTAGACATGTTTGACTGCGTACTTCCAACAAGAATCGCGCGTCATGGTCTTGCAATGACATCTCACGGTAGAGTTAACATAAAGAACAAACAGTACGAAAGAGACTGGTCACCACTTGATGAAGAATGTGATTGCTACACATGTAGAAATTACTCTAAGGCTTATTTAAGACACTTATTCAAGGCTGATGAAATGCTTTCATCAATGTTATTATCCACTCATAACTTACACTTCCTTGTAAACATGATGGGTAATATTAGAAAAGCCATTGAAGAGGACAGATTCTTAGAGTACAAGCACGAATTCTACGAAAAATACGGAAGATTCTAATAGATTATATAGATAAAGAGGTAGTTTACTATAATGGAGATTTGTAAACATAACGAATTCTGTGGAGGATGTATCTATCAGGAACATTCATACCCACAGCAGCTTGAAATTAAAGAAAAAGAAGTCCTTGCGCTTCTTGAAAAAAAGGATGTTCATCCTGAATTTATAGATAAAATCGAAGGTTGCCCTGTTCAGTATAGATACAGAAACAAGATGGAATATACTTTTGGCGACTTAGTTAAAGACGGTGAGATGACTCTTGGAATGCACAAGAAGGGCCATTTCATGTCCATCATTACAGTTGATGAATGCCAGCTTGTTGATGAAGACTTTAATAAGGTGCTTCGCTTCACATTGGATTTTGGTAACGAAAGAGGCTACAAGCATTATAACAAGAAGTCTCATAAGGGATTACTACGTAACTTAATTGTAAGAAAGGGAATGAGAACCGGAGAGCTTCTTGTAAATATCGTAACAACTTCCGAAGAAGGCTTTGATGAAGACGCTTATGTAGAAGGTTTAAGAAACCTAGAACTTACAAATAACATTGTAGGTATTTTAAGAACATTCAATGACCAGCTTGCAGATGCTGTTGTATGCGACAGCCTAAAAGTTCTTTGGGGCAGAGACTACTACATGGAAAAATTATTAGGACTAGACTTTAAGGTAAGCGCTTTTTCGTTTTTCCAGACAAACATCGAAGCTGTTGAAAGACTATATAGCGAAGCTTTAGATTTAATAGATGGACTAGAAGGGAAGAAAGTATTTGACCTTTTCTGTGGTACTGGTACGATCAGCCAGCTTATGGCTCTTAAGGCGAAAGAAGTTCTTGGTATCGAGCTTGTGGCAGAAGCAGTTGAGGCTGCAAAGGAAAACGCTAAGTTAAACGGCCTTGAAAACTGCAAGTTCCTAGCTGGAGATGTATTTGAAGTTCTAAAGACTGTAGAGGAAAAGCCTGAAGTTATCGTGGTAGACCCTCCAAGAGTGGGCATCCAGCCA
>JAFYPY010000070.1 GCA_017547345.1 Bacillota bacterium
AAAGGACTATCCCCAAGATTATGAATAGTAATTTTAGAAGCTTTTTTTCTCCCTTATTTCTTAAAATGTTTGTCATAAGCACCTCCATTGAGAAAAATTATAACATAAATATATACGAAGAAGTACAAAAAGTGATATAATATATGAATAAATATATACGGGCAAGATTTTTTATAAAAGGAGATTTTTTATGAAAATTAAGACTTTCAAAGTAGAACGTTGGATGAATGACTATGAAGATGACGCAGTCTACAATTTAGGAGAAACTTGTATAGACTCATTGACTGTAGGAGAACTTTTAGAACTAGGCGGTTATGATGCCGATGAATACTTAAAGTCATTGAAGGATACGAGGTTAACATATAGCCACATCTTTGGATCACCAGAGATGAAGGCAGGAATGGCTTCTTTGTATAAAAATATAACGCCAGATCAGGTAATTCCTACCCATGGCGCAACAGGGGCCAATGCCATGGTCTTGGAAACGCTTATTAGCCCAGAAGATAATATGATTTCTGTTATGCCTACATACCAGCAGCATTATTCCATTCCGGAAGCTATTGGAGCGGAAGTTAGAATTTTGCAACTATGTGCAGAAAAAAATTATCTGCCAGACATCGAAGAGTTAAAAAAGCTGGTTGATAAGAACACAAAGATGATTACAGTTAACAATCCTAACAACCCAACAGGCTCATGGATACCAGAAGAAACTATGAAAGAAATAGTAGAGGTGGCAAAGAGTGTAGATGCATATTTATTATCTGATGAAGTGTATCGTGGAATTTCAGAAGATGGTGAATATATGTATTCCGTAACAGATTTATATGATAAAGGTATTTCTGTAGGAAGCATGTCTAAGATTTTTTCATTAGCTGGACTTCGTATGGGTTGGATCGCAACTAGAGATGCTTATGCTTTGAATGAGATTTTAGAGCGCAGAGACTATAACACCATTAGTTGTGGGGTTTTAGACGATAAGCTGTCTTCTATTGCACTTGCAAATAAAGATAAGATTTTTGCAAGAAATAGAGAAATATTACACAAGAATAGGGAAATTTTAGATAAATGGGTTAATGAAACAGAAGGTGTGCATTATGTGAGACCAGTTGCTGGCACAACAGCCTTGGTTTATTATGATGCGGACATACCATCTTATGACCTATGTGTACGTTTAATTAAGGAAAAGGGACTATTATTTACTCCGGGAGAAGCCTTCGAAATGGAAGGCGCTGTTAGAATTGGATACGCCTTCGATTCCAAACTCCTAAAAAAAGGACTAGAAGTTTTTTCGGAATTTCTAAAAGAATTATAAATAGGTGATTGTATGGAACACAAATTTATTGCTAAAAGATATTGGAAAAGTAAAGCAACTGCGATGGGGCAGATCAATGCACTGGCAAAGTCTTTTGACGATGTTATATCATTGAGCCTTGGCGATCCGGATATGATTACACCGAAAGAGATTATAAACAAGGCTTTCGAGGATGCTCATGCAGGGCATACAAGATATACAGAGTTTAGAGGCGACCCTGAACTTCGACAAGAAATCTGTCGTTTCTACAAAAATAAATATGCTTTGGACATAGCCGATGAGGAGGTATTTGTAACTGCATCTGGCTGTATTGCTATGTACCTTGCGCTAGAAGCCATAGTAGATGATGGGGATGAAGTGATTTTAATTGCTCCATACTTTACGCCATATCCACAGCAGGTAGAACTAGCAAGGGGAATACCAGTTGAGTGTCCAACTTATGAGGAAGAGGATTTCCAGATTAGAGTACAACGTTTGGAAAGCTGCATCAGCGAGAAAACGAGAGCAATCATTATAAATTCTCCAAGCAATCCGAGTGGAAGCTGCTTATCATACGAAAGCATGGAAGCCATTGCAGAAATTGCGAAAAAGTATGACCTAATTGTTATTTCTGACGAGATATATACGGCCTTTAGTTTTGAAAGACCATTTGTGCCTTTCATAAGTCTTCCGGACATGAAAGAGAGAACTATCACAATAAACAGTTTTTCGAAGAATTTCGTAATGACGGGGTGGAGACTTGGGAACATAATAGCACCTGATTATATAGTGCAGGTAATTCAGCAAATAAACGAAAATGTGGCATTTACAGCCCCATCAATATCTCAGAGAGGCGCAATATATGCTCTAGCAAATAGTGATGAGATACAAAAGCCTATTGTGGAAGAATTTAGAGCTAGAATGGATTATGCAGCAAAAAGAATAAATAGCATTCCATGGATGCATGTAATTTATCCTCCAAAAGGAAGTTTTTATCTTTTCCCTAGTATAAAGAAAACCGGGCTTTCTTCCGAGCAGGTAGCAGAAAAAATATTAAAAGACGCTCATGTTCTTACTTTACCGGGAAACGCTTTCGGCAAATGCGGTGAAGGCCACCTTAGAATCTGTTGTACGGTTAGCATTGAGGTGCTAAAAGAGGCTTTTGACAGAATAGAAAAGATTGAGTTTGGTAATAAATAATATGGACAAAATGGAATATGACATCCGGCTAGCAACCCAAAAGGATATAGAGAAAATTGCAGAGATATATGTTGATAGCTGGCAAAAAACTTATAAGGGAATGCTTTCGCAGGCCTATCTAGACAGTTTGACTGTGCAAAATATCAGCACACGGTGGAGCGAGTATATAGAACAAAATCATCACGGTATATTTGTTGCGCATAAAGATGATAATATTCTGGGCTTTGGTGCATTTAAGCCTTACCACAGAATTGAAGACTGTATATATATAGAATCACTTCATGTTGACGAAGCCTACCATAAAAAAGGTATAGGAAGCAGTATAATAAACACCATTCGTACAGTTGGTATAGAAGAAAATTACGGGCAGATGGCAGTTTGCCTCGTTAAAGGTAATGATAAGGCAAGAAAACTTTATATTAAACTTGGCGCAAGTCATTATAGGGATAAGGTGGATGATTTTACTGGAGAAATCTCTTACTCGGAAATTTTAACTTGGCCGTTGAGATAATGTATACATATATTTCCATCAAAAAAAACTTGTGCATAAAAAAATATTGCAGTATAATTAGTCCGTTAAAAAACGAATATCCCTCTGCAATTTAATAGATTTTGCAGGGAGACATATATATTTAGGAGGCAAATAAAATATGAAGATTTTTATTGACACACCAGAAAAAGTTGCAGAAATGGCTGCACAGAGATACGTTGAATTACTTAAGGAAAAGCCAAACGCTATTTTAGGTGGCGCAACTGGTTCTACTCCACTTTTACTTTATGCTGAATTAGCTAGACTAAACAAGGCTGGAGAAGTTTCCTTCGCACAGGCTAAGTC
>JAFYPY010000071.1 GCA_017547345.1 Bacillota bacterium
AGCTACAATTTCTGTAATTCTGCCTTCAGCCTTGCCATACTTGTCCGGATACTTGATGATTTTTGCTACCACCTTGTCTCCGTTTTGTGCATTTCTAAAGAAATCTTTTTTGATAAAAATGTCATCAGGATTCTTCTTATCGTCTGGAATAACGAACCCAAATTTCTTATTTTTCTGGAAAGTCCCTATAACTTCTGTATAGTTTCTTTCTAGAACTTTAGTAACTATGCCTTCCTTTGACTTGTTCCATAAATATGGAGGAAGCAAATCCACTTCCACAAGGTCGCCATTCATGGCACCACCCATATTGGAAGGGCCTACAAAGATATCTTCATCATCTTCCTGCCTAACAAAACCGAATCCTCTGGCGTGTTTTTCAATTATGCCTGTATATATTTCGCTTTTTCTTTTGTTTTTCTTACTCATTATAATTCTATAATATCCATTTCGCCTGCAAAGAATTCTTCTTCTGCGCAAACGCTTATCTTATACCCCTCTAATTTATATTCCTTTATGTGGCAAGCCACCTTTTCATCATTTTTCTTAATTGAGATACCTTCATCAAAACTCACTTCAAAGCTGTCAAGCCCCATAGCGAGTCCCTTTTTTAGCATCTTAACAAAGCTTTCCTTGATTGTCCAAAGTCTAAAGAACTCTTCACTTCTACTATCTTCAGGAACCTTATCTATATATAAAACTTCATTCTCACAAAAGTATCTTCTAGCAACCTTTATAGGTGCATTCTTTACTTTTTCTATGTCGCAACCAACAGCCGTATTGCTTGTTGCACATATAACATAATCACCTGAGTGGGATAGGTTATAACTTATATCTTCTCCATATGCATTCTGTGCATGCTTAAGAAGAAGCCCTGCGCCTAAGCTTTGTTTACGCCCATGTGCTATTTTTATTCTTTTAATTTTATCTTTTCTCTCATCAGGCAAACCTTCCAGCACCTTTGGATTATCTAGGGCATCCGGTAAGTCTCTGATGTTTGATATGAACACACGGACCATAGTTTCTCCTATCTTACCTGTGATAGTTTTTCGTTAAGCTTGCTATAAATATGTTCCTTGAACCATTCTTCTTTAGACGCTTCTATTGCATCATCAAGTGTAAACCAACCAACCTGTGAGTTTTCATCAGGCTTTATTTTTAGCGACTCGCTATCATCAGCTTCAAGTAAATACGTTAGATTCAAATGAAGATGTGATGGAACATATTTGCCTTTTTTGTAATGGCCTGCTACCGCCAAAATCTCCAACGAGTAAATCTCTTCAGATATTGGTTTCACATTAGTTAGGCTACTTTCTTCTTTAACTTCCTTAATGGCGACTTTTAGCAAGTCTCTTTCACCATCCGCATGACCACCAAGCCAAGCCCATGAGTCATACAGATTGTGATATGCCATAAGGACCTTTTTTCTATCTTTATTTAAAACCCACGCAGAAGCCGTAAAATGGGCAGAAAGGTTGTCCCTTCCAAAGAGTTCTTCGCCAGCCTCTAATCTTCTTATAATTTCAATCTTATCTCGCTCTTCCTGCTCATTGTATGGATTGTATCTTCTTAATATCTCTATCATTTTTTATACGTCTAGTTTCATATCTCCAAATTCGATCCAGCCTTTCTTTCTCATAAACTCAGATACTAATAGAGTAATGATTGCCGGTAGGATAATTTGGATTACTAAAATCTTAATAAGTACTATTGTTGGGTCTTCAAAGGCTGACATTGTTTCCATTGTCATGATCTGTCCAACAAGTCCTGCAGTACCCATACCAGATCCTGTGGCATTGTTTGTCATGTGCAGTACCATTGTTGATACTGGACCTAAGATTGCACTAGATACGATTGCCGGAACCCAAATAATAGGTTTTCTTACGATATTTGGTACCTGAAGCATTGAAGTACCGATGCCCTGGGCAATAAGGCCACCCATCTTGTTTTCTCTATAACTTGCAACTGCAAATCCTACCATGTTACAACAACATCCAACGGTTGCTGCACCTGCCGCAAGACCACCTAAATTTAGGATTACACCAAGAGCTGCTGAACTTATTGGTAAAGTTAGAATCATACCCATTAACACGGATACAATAATTCCCATTAAGAAAGGCTGCTGCTCTGTACCCCAGTTAATCATCTGCCCTAATGCAAGCATGAACTGAGAAATAGGAGGCCCTAAGATTAGACCAACTACAGAACCTGCTGCGATTGTAACTATAGGAGTTACCAAGATATCAACCTTTGTCTTTCCTGATACTAGATTACCTAGTTCAATTGCCACATATGCTGCAAGGAAAGCACCTAGTGGTTCCCCTGGACCTGCTAAAACGATTGCACCTTCAACTAACACAGTTCCTGCTAGTAATTTACTTGAAAAGGCACCTACCATACCTGCAATTGCTGCAGAAACAACTACTAGTGGGCTGCCTTTGAACTTACATGCAACGCCAACACCGATACCTGCACCCGTTAAGGCTGCTGCGACCTTACCCAAAAGGAAAATCATCCCACCGATGTCTCCGCCTACTAAATTGCCTACTTGCTGTATAATTGTACCAACAATCAAAGTAGCAAATAGCCCTTGTGCCATTCCTGTTAAACCATCAATAAAAATACGATTAAATAAATTCTTCATTTGTGCGTCTCCTTTAAAAAACACTAACTAAAACTTATTCTGGCATTTTTAGTCCAATCGCATGGCTCACTGGTAATGAGAAAACCATTGCCTGTGCCTTGCTTTCAAGACCCGCTTTTTCCATAATTGCTTTCATAATATGGTTTCTTCCTTGAGCAGGAGTAACCAAAAGATGAATTTCTTTTTCCTTTGCAATAGAGAAACCTAGGAACTTTTCTGTGTTTTCTACCCCAGTTCCTCTTCCCTTTATAACTGTGCCACCTTTAGCCCCTGCGCCTCTTGCAGCATCCATTATCATATCCGAATAGCCTTCATTGGCAATAACGAAAATCATCTCGTAATCTGTTTTGATTGCCATACGTTCCTCTCTTTCCACTTCATCAGACTTCTTTTCATTCAAGTCAATAGCTTGACCGTCCATAATATACTGAAGGCATCTCTTGCCACCCACACTGTTTAGCGGTATTGATGCCATTATCCCATTTCCAGGATAATCAATATATAATTTACGTTTTGCACTCTTAATCAAAGGAGCAATTCCTGTATTTGTCACTACGCCAAACACAATTATTTTCTCACTTGGACTAAGATAAAGATAGTCTAATACTTCTGGGGGAGCAGTTCCCTCTCCCATCAAGGCATATGTAGTGGCTACATTATTATCATCGAATAGAGAAACGACTTTGTCTGATTTTTCTCTATCAGTTATGGCCATAACTAAATGTAAACCTTCCATATCGTTCCTCCTTTATACTTCAATAATATCTTCATCAGTATAGATACTGATATCTTCTTGCATCTTATGTCTAATTTCTTCTTCCTTCTTGCTCTTAATCTTATGAACAACCCCTAGAATTTGGATAGTTATAAGTGGAGTCATCGCGACCATCGCAACCACGCCAAAAGCATCTGTAACAATTCTATCAAGTCCTCCGATTGATTCGCATGCCCCCATTGCAAACGGAAGCAAGAATGTGGCAGTCATTGGACCGGAGGCTACACCACCTGAGTCAAAAGCAATCGCAGTAAAAATCTTTGGCGATATAAATGTTAATCCAAGCGCTATTGCATACCCTGGAATCAAGAAATACATTACCGAAATGCCTGTAATTACTCTAATCATCGCAAGTGCTAATGAACAAGCGACACCAATAGATAATGAAAGCCCCATGGCTCTTGCTGGAATAGATCCTGCTGTTATTGTTTCAACCTGCTTGTTTAATACATGCACTGCTGGTTCTGCATCTACAATAAAGTAACCAATTAGCATTGCAAGCGGAATTAAAATCCAGTAGTAATCTGCGCTACCTATCATCTTTCCAATGTAATTACCAACAGGCATGAATCCAACGTTAACACCAGTCAAGAATAATACAAGCCCTAGATATGTAAATACCAGTCCTACAGTTATTCTTGTTAATGCTCTTTGACCTAACTTAAATACAAATAGATTAAATAATAAAAAGAACGCAATAATCGGTGCTAGCGCTAAAGCAACCTCATACATGTAATGTGGGATTGCCTCTAAGAACAAATATATACTGTCTTTAGAAGTCTCTGTATAAGGGATTTCTACCGGTATATATGTACCCTGCGCTGGGTATACAAGACCTAAAACTAATACTGCAATGATAGGTCCAATTGAACCCAAAGCAACTAAACCGAAACTGTCGTCTCCTGCGTGTCTGTCGCTTCGTATAGACGAAACCCCTACACCAAGGGCCATAATAAATGGAACTGTCATAGGACCAGTTGTAACACCGCCTGAATCAAAGGCTACAGCCCAAAAGGCTTTAGGAACCTGCGTTGCAAGTAAGAAAGCACATCCATAAAAACCAAGTAATAACCAGGATAAGCTAATCCCAATCAAGATACGAAGCATGGCTATCACAAGGAAAACACCTACACCAAGGGCTACTGACCAAATGATTACAGCATTTGGTATCGTTGGCACTTGATTAGCAAGAACCTGTAAGTCCGGTTCAGAAATTGTAATTATTACACCAAGCAAAAAGCTGACAAGCACAATTACCCAAACTTTTTTGGATTTAGTTATGCACGCACCAACTTTATTACCAATAGGCATCATAGCCGTGTCTGCGCCAAGTGTAAAAAATGCCATACCTACTATAAGCATGGCAACACCAAAAGAGAAGGATACTAACATGCTATTTGAAATTGGTGTTATGGTAAAACATAAAAGAAGCACAATAATCGTAATTGGTATTACAGATGTCGCTGCCTCTTTCAGTTTTTCTTCAAGTAACCCTTTACTCAAAACTGTTTTCTCCTTTCCTTTTATTTGTTTTTTATAAGAATAGTGGCACTAAAAATGCTACTGATAGGGATAACGCAAGCCCTGATATAAATGAATATACAGCAACTGTACCACTTGTTGAACGCTCAACAATTGGAAGGCAAACGTCCATACCTGGCGCTCCAGGAAGAGCTATTGCTTCCACATACCCTACATATCTTGCTACAATAGGAACTAATATAATGGAAAAGACTTCTCTCATTACGTTGTGCATAAAGGAGATAGCTCCCGCTGTCATATATCCAGCATCCATTAAAATACCTGCACCTAGTGAATACCAACCAAATCCACAGCCTATAGCTAAGCTTTCCCCCATTGAAACTGGAAGTAATACTGAACATACAACGGCACCTGCCATAGTTCCTAGCGCCACAGCCACAGGAAGTGCTAATATTCTTAGCCCTGCATTTTTAAAATTATTAATAACTTGACCTTCAATGCCAAGGTCTAAACCTACAAAGATTAGTAAAACACATAGACCTATTGTAATCGCAAGTGAAAGTCCTGCTTCAAATGCCGCTTCGTTTGTGAAAATCATTCCACATACAAAGTAACCTGCAAGAATCCCTGCGACAACTCCACCTACAATAAGTAGCGTCATCTTATCTATCTTGCCACCTACTTGTTTTTCCTTTTGCGCGCCTTCGCTTGCTGAAACCTCTGCAGTCTTAACCACAAGACCATATCTATTCATCTTAAGAAATCTTCTTACTATAGATACTGCAAGTGCAGACATAAACAAAATAACTAGAGTGTAAATTGCAGAATAGATTCCATAAGAAGCAAGATTACTAACAATCTGTTCATTGGAACCAATACGTATTCCCATTATGAACACCAAGGCAATTACAGAAGCACTCTGTGCAGTTCCTACCCAGCCAAGCTTATTTTTAACTTTTCGAAGTGGGATACCTAGTACATATCCCACAACGCAAAAGCTTAAATACATTATTACATCTGACATTTATGCTTCTCCAATATATTCGTCGTAAGTGCAAAGTCTATCTGTTAACTTTCCATCTGGGCTAAATTCCATGATTCTGTTAGCAATAGTCTGAATAAACTCATGGTCGTGGGACGCAAATAGGATATTGCCCTTAAATGCGATTAGACCATCGTTTACTGCAGTGATGGATTCAAGGTCAAGATGGTTAGTAGGCTGGTCCATAACTAGCATGTTGGATCCGTAAAGCATCATTCTTGAAAGCATGCAACGAACCTTTTCGCCACCGGAAAGAACCTGAACTTCCTTATATACATCATCGCCCGAGAATAACATTCTGCCAAGGAAACCTCTCATAAATGTTTCTGTAGTTTCCTTAGTATACTGGCCAAGCCATTCTACTAAGTTCATTGTACATCCATTGAAGAATGCGGAGTTATCCATTGGGAAGTAGGAAGTGGAAATTGTGATACCCCACTTGTATGAACCTTCGTCTGGTTCCATTTCTCCCATAATGATCTTGAATAGAGTTGTGTTTGCGATTTCATTTTCGCCAACGAAAGCAATCTTGTCGTCCTTGTTAACTCTGAAGGATACGTTATCAAGTACCTTTACACCATCGATTGTCTTGGAAAGGTTTTCTACAATTAAGATTTCCTTACCAGGTTCTCTGTCCATATTGAAGCCTACGAATGGATATCTTCTTGAGGATGCTGGCATTTCTTCTACTGTTAACTTATCTAACAGCTTACGACGGCTTGTAGCCTGCTTAGCCTTAGACTTGTTAGCGGAGAATCGCTGAATGAAGGCCTGTAATTCTTTAATCTTATCAGCATTTTTCTTGTTCTGGTCTTTTATCATCTTCTGAACTAACTGAGAAGATTCATACCAGAATTCGTAGTTACCTACGTACATCTTAATTTTACCATAGTCTACGTCTACGATGTTTGTACAAACTGTGTTAAGGAAGTGTCTGTCATGGGAAACTACGATAACAGTTCCGTCATAGTCCATTAAGAACTCTTCTAACCATTCGATAGCCTTTACGTCAAGGTGATTAGTAGGTTCGTCTAGTAGGATGATACCAGGGTGTCCGAATAAAGCCTGAGCAAGTAAAACTTTAACCTTTTCCTTACCTGTTAAGCTAGACATCTGGCTGTATAAAATATCATTGGAAAGCCCAAGACCCTGAATTAATCTACTTACATCAGATTCTGCTTCCCATCCATCCATTTCTGCGAATTCTGCTTCAAGTTCTGCAGCACGGATACCATCTTCATCTGTAAATTCTTCCTTCATGTAGATAGCATCTTTTTCCTTCATTACTTCATAAAGTCTTTCGTTGCCCTTAATTACTGTGTCTAAAACAGTGAATTCATCATATGCGAAATGGTCCTGCTTAAGAACAGACATACGTACACCTGGCTTTATGGATACGTTACCAGTTGTAGGGTCTAAATCCCCTGATAATACTCTTAGGAAAGTAGACTTGCCTGCTCCGTTTGCACCGATGATGCCGTAGCAGTTTCCTGGCGTAAACATTAAATCTACGTCTTTAAATAGGCTCTGTCCACTAAAATTTACACTTACATTTGTTACTGTTATCACTTATATATACTCCTTTAAACTTTAATCTTTTTAAACATACTTTAACACTTTATTATACCCTAAAAACATTACTCTTTTCAATGATTTTGGGGTATTTGATATTGCTAAAAAACAATAAAAAAATGGCTGACTCTATTGAGTCAACCATTTTATAAACGATTATTTATTAACTGAACATTCCTAGTCCGAAGAATCCATCAAGCTGTCCTAATAGAACGATTACCATCATGATTGGAGCTACGAACTTAATGC
>JAFYPY010000072.1 GCA_017547345.1 Bacillota bacterium
AATGGCAGAATATATTAAACCTGGGGACCATATGGTTATTAGTGCTGGTGTTCCAGTAGATATTCCAGGAAATACAAATATCATTAGAGTTTTAGAAGTAAAATAATATGAATCAAATATAATAACAATCAAAAATAAAAAATGAAGCCTCAATTTTGTGTGAGGCTTCTATTTTTATTGTTCTTTGGCAACTGATTTATCTTCTTCAGCTAGTAACTTTTCGTATTCAGCAAAGATAGCATCTTTAATCTTATTACGAGTTTCAGAAAGAATAGGATGTGCAATATCCCTAAAGTCACCTTCGCTCATTTTTCTGCTAGGCATTGCGATGAAAAGACCATTTTGTCCATCGATAATCTTTATGTCATGAACAACGAATTCGTTGTCAAAAGTGATAGAAACAATTGCTTTCATCTTTCCTTCTTCCGCTACTTTTCTGATTCTAACATCAGTAATATTCATTTTTTCCACCTTCCTTATACAGCACTTTAACAAAGTATAGTATATAATATGGGACTTTAGTTTGCAACCATAATCTTCTATATACTGTCAAAATATGTCAATGAGAGTCGACGGAAATCAAGGAAAAATAACAGTATTATATATAGAAAAAAAACTAAAAATAATGGTAAATGTATAGGCATTTTATAAATTATTATGATATAATAATTTAGGTTATTATGTCATTAAATACGGAGGACAATCGGAATGATTGATTTATCAAAATATAAAACAATACATTGTATCGGTATAGGTGGAATTGGTTTGTCTGCCATTGCTGATATTTTACTTTCAAGAGGTTATTCAGTTACAGGTTCTGATATGAAAGAGTCTGATATTACAACGAATCTTGCAACAAGAGGAGCAAGAATCTATATAGGACACAAAGCAGAGAATGTTGAAAACGCTGATTTAATCGTATATTCAGCAGCAGTAAGCATGGAGAATCCTGAGCTTGCATATGCAGCTGCTAACAATATCCCGGCAATTACAAGAGCAGAGATGCTTGGAATTTTAATGGATGAATACGAAAACAGCATAGCTATTTCTGGAACACATGGCAAGACTACAACTACTTCTATGGTTTCTCTTATTCTAGAGAATGCGAAGGTTGAACCTACAATTTTAGTGGGTGGCAACCTTGCAGAGATCGGTGGTAATGTTAAGGTTGGGCATAGCAAGTATTTTGTAACAGAAGCTTGTGAATATATGGACAGCTTCCTTAGCCTAAGACCTAGAATCGAAGTTATCCTTAATATCGACTCTGATCACCTTGACTACTTTAAGGATATTGACCATATCGTTAGTTCTTTCGACAAGTTTGCAAGACTTGTTCCTGACAACGGCCTTATCGTTGCCTATGAAGCTAATCCTTTCGTAAATCAAGTTATCAAAAACTTGAACAATGTTGTTACATTCGGATTCAACGATGGGTGCACTTACTGTGCAGAGGACGTGGTGTTTAACGAAAACGGCTTACCTTCATTTAATGTTAAGAAGGAAGGCGAAGTGCTAGCAAGAGTGCAGCTTTCAGTTCCGGGAGAGCATAACATCTTGAATTCAATGGCAGCTTTTGCATGTTGCCATAGCCTAGGAATAGATGCGAATATTATAGCTGAGACACTTCATAAATACCATGGAACGCAGAGAAGATTCGACATTATCGGAACCACTAAGGTTGGTGTAAAGGTGGTAGACGATTATGCGCATCATCCTACAGAAATCAAGGCTACCCTTTCTGCTTGTATGAATGTGCCTCATAATAAGTTGTGGTGCTTATTCCAGCCACACACATACACGAGAACTTTAGCGCTATTTGATGAGTTCGCAGAATCTTTTGACAAGGTAGATGAACTTATAATTGCTGAGATTTATGCAGCGAGAGAAAAGAACATTTACAAGATTTCTTCCGCGCAGCTAGCTGACAAGATTAAGGAACTTCACCCTGAAAAGAGTGTTAGATATATCGAAGACTTCCAAGGCATCGCGGACTATGTAAAGGCGAATGCTGAGAGAGGAGATTTAGTTCTAACTATGGGTGCAGGCGATATTTATAAAGTTGGAGACCTAATTTTAGAGGACTAGACCAAGAGATGGGAGGCAACTTATGTTTTTAGAAGAAATGGAAAAGAAGAGAGCAAAGAGACTAGAAATCATCGAAAAGCATGTAAACAATGGAGTTAGATTCGTGGACGAATTCCAGGCGTATATCGATGAGAATGTAATAATTGGAGAAGGGACTTTAATAGGACCTTGTGTAACATTAGAGGGTGATACAGTAATCGGTAAGAATTGTTTCATCGGTCAAAATACTGTAATTAAAGATTCAAAGATTGACGATGATGTTAACATCAAAAGCTCTGTAATCACAGAGAGTACAGTTGGCAGCGGCACGTCTGTTGGGCCATTTGCTTATTTAAGACCTAATAGCCATATTGGCAAGGATTGTAAAGTTGGAGATTTCGTAGAAGTAAAGAATTCAACTATGGGTGATGGCGCAAAGGCTTCTCACCTAACATATATAGGCGACTCCGATGTTGGAGCAAAAGTAAACTTAGGATGCGGCGTTGTATTTGTAAACTATGATGGTTCTAAAAAGTATCGTAGCGTAGTTGAAGACGGCGCGTTCATAGGATGTAACAGCAACCTTGTTTCTCCTGTAAGAGTTGGACAAGGAGCATATATTGCAGCGGGCAGTACGGTAACTGAAGATGTGGAAGGGGATGCATTATTCATTGCTCGTGCAAAAGGCACTAAGAAGCCTGATTGGGTTTCTGCTAAGGGTATTTTGAACAAGAAAAAATAGTTTAGTCACAAAATTTTAGTCACAAATTAATTTAGTTTTTTATTTAAGAAGGCGAGGTAAACAAATTGAAAAGCGGAAATTATGCTGATTACAAAATCTTTGCATGTAACTCAAACCCAGAATTAGCACAGAAGATTGCAGATATTATGGGTAAGCCATTAGGAAAGGCTGTAGTAACTAAGTTCTCCGATGGCGAAATTTCAGTAAACATTTTAGAATCTGTTAGAGGACAGGATATTTATGTAATCCAGTCAACTAACAACCCTGTAAACGACAACTTAATGGAACTACTAATTATGATTGATGCTCTTAAGAGAGCTTCTGCAGGCAGAATCAATGCGGTTATCCCTTACTATGGATATGCTAGACAGGATAGAAAGGCTAAGGCTAGAGATCCAATCACAGCTAAGTTAGTAGCAGACTTAATCGTAGCTGCAGGCGCAGATAGAGTTCTTACTATGGACCTACATGCTAATCAAATTCAGGGCTATTTCAACATTCCGGTAGACCATCTTGTTGGAATGCCAATCCTCGCAAAGCACTTAATAGAAGAACACATGGAAGACCTTGTGGTAGTTTCTCCTGACCATGGTAGTGTAACAAGAGCAAGAAACTTAGCTCAGATGCTAAACTGCCCAATCGCTATTATTGACAAGAGAAGACCTGAACCTAACAAGAGTGAAATCATGAATATCATCGGTAATATTGATGGCAAGAACTGCATTATTATCGACGACATGATTGACACTGCAGGTACAATCTGTAACGCGGCTAACGCAATCAAGGCTTTAGGTGCAAAGTCCGTAAGAGCTGCGGCAACTCACGCTATTCTTTCCGGTCCAGCGGTAGAAAGATTAGAAGCTTCCGCAATCGAAGAACTAGTTCTTTTAGACACAGTTCCATTGCCAGAAGAAAAGAAGTTAGACAAGATGTCCTTCTTATCAGTTGCTCCACTATTTGCTGAAGCTATGTCCAGAATCTTTAACAACGGTTCTGTAAGTGACCTATTCTAACAATTGTCGAATTAGTGTCGAAAACTTATTAAACTTCCAAGAAAGGATTTATAAACTATGTACATAATCGTAGGGCTGGGCAATCCCGGCAAACAGTACGAGAATACTCGTCACAATATGGGATTCTTAGCAGTTGATCTTTTGGCGGAAAAATATAATATCGATGTAAATAAGATTAAATTTAAGTCTTTGGTCGGCGAAGGTAGAATCGCCGGCCAAAAGGTCTTATTGGTAAAGCCACAGACATATATGAACTTAAGTGGTGAAGCAGTAAGACAGGCCATGGACTTTTATAAGATTGACCCAGAAGAACTTATTGTGATTTACGATGATATCGATATTCCTACAGGTACTTTCCGTATCAGAAAGAAGGGAAGTCCTGGAACTCATAATGGTATGAGAAACATTTTCCAGCATATTCAGACTAATGATTTTCCTAGGATAAGAGTTGGGATTGGTTCCGGCAAAAAGGAAAACTTAATCGGATATGTTACAGGAGGCATCAGCAAGAGTGAACAGGAAGTACTGGCAGATGTACTAAAAAATTCTGCAGATGCAGCAGCTTGCATTATCGAAAAAGGCATAGATAAGGCCATGAACGAATACAATGTAAGACCAAACAAAGAAAAGAAAGAGAAAAAAGCAGTAGAGGAAATAGAACCTAAAAATGATTAACATTTCAGGAGTTTCAGACGCGAGAGTCGCGCCTATTGCAGCCCATATATCTAAAGAAGAAAGGCAAAGCATAATCATCGTGCCAACTTATGTTAGAGCGCAGAGATTGGCTAGTGATCTTTCTTTTTTTGTAAAAGACAAAGATATATTGGTGATGCCAGAGGAAGAACAGGTTTTTCTAAAATACGAAGCGAAAAACCACGACAGATTAGTTGAAAGAATGAAGGCTCTAAAGGTACTAAGAACGGGTAAGCCAGCCATCGTTATAGTGCCTATTTCTGCTGCCCTAAAAAGAATAAGCCCTCACAAGGCATTCGAAGAAAACGTTATAAAACTATCCCTAGGCCAGGAGATGGAACTAGATGACCTAAAGGCAGGCCTTGTTGCAATGGGTTATGAATACGCCATAACTGTCGAGAGCAGAGGTCAGTTCAGCATTAGAGGTGGCATTGCAGATATCTTTACGCCAGATAACGACCACCCATATAGAATCGAATTCTTCGGTACAGAAGTTGATTCTATTAGAACATTTGACAAGGACACACAGCGTTCAGTTGAGAACTTAAAATTTGTAGAAATTTATCCTGCTGAGCAGCTTGCAACTTCCGACGAAGTGTTCAAATCTGCTAGCGAAAAGATAAAAAAAGAATACGAAAAACAGGCAAAAAAACTAGATAAGGAAGTACCAGAGGCAGCCCATAGGCTATTAGAGTTACAGGGGCAAATCTGTGAATATATAGAGAATGTATCAAACTTGCAGCTTTTAGAAAGCTATGT
>JAFYPY010000073.1 GCA_017547345.1 Bacillota bacterium
GGCGGGTTGAAACCTGAAGGAACTTCTGTGGATTTGGCCGTTGCATTATCTATTTACTCATCACACAAAAGTGTATGTCCATCCAAGAAGACTTTAGCTATGGGAGAGGTAGGGCTTACTGGAGACTTGCGCAACGTGAGACACGCAGAGAAAATTGTAAAAGAAGCGGTAAGAATGGGCTATGAAAGGATAATACTTCCAGTGAACAATGCGAAATCTATAAAAGCTGAATTCGAAGGATGTCAAATTATTGGAGTCAAAAATATCGGTGAAGCAATAAGAAGTTTTGGTAGATAAAAATAAAGAATTACGGGAAATTAAAAAGGCTAGATGAAAATCTAGCCCTCTTTTTTTGTGTGTGGTAGTTCGAACCAGAAGGTTGTTCCCTTGCCCAATTTGCTATACACGCCATAATCTGCATGATGTAAAGTTAGGATTTCCTTTACGATAGAAAGTCCTAGACCTGTGCCTGTTGTAGATCTAACATAGTTGCTGCTGGCTTTATAGTATCTGTCCCAAACATGAGGAAGTTCTTCTTGAGAAATTCCAGGACCACGGTCAGAGACTTCAATACGAAGTTTTTTACCGAGTTTTTTTACGCCAATTATGACAACTTTGTCTTTTCCGCAGTATTTGACTGCGTTATTAATTAAATTGGAAAGAACCTGTGTTATCTTGTCCTCGTCACCAAATGCGAAACAGTCTTTTGGCTTAGTAAGCTTAAATGAATAACCTTCCTGCTCACATAAGATTTTATATGATGACAAGATTGAATTTATAGAGCTACCTAAATCGAAAGAAGTTCTTTGCAAAACAACCTTGTGAGTTTGCATAGCAGATACAGATGACATATCGCTAACTAGGCGATTCATTCTTTCTGCCTCGTCAATGATAACTTGCAGGTGTTCATTTCTCTTCTTAGGATTTTCTCCAGACAAGTCTCTAATCATTTCTGCATAAGACTTAATCATAGTGAGTGGTGTTTTTAGGTCGTGAGAAATATTCGCTATTAGGTCTTTTTTTCTGTTGTCAGCCATTCCTAATTCATAGGCGGCAGTGTTAAGCGTATCTGCCAAATTGTTTATTTCTGAATAGGCACTACCCTGGAATTTGACTTGATAGTTTCCTTTACTCATTTCCTTTGCGGATTTTGTCATATCGTCTATTGGCTTTGAAATCCTCTGTGCAAAGTATACTGACAAAATGAAGGCCATACATATTGTCATAATGGTTACATACGTGAGTTGGTGTTTCAAAATGTTTATAGTTGATGAAACGGGATAGAGCGGAGAGAATATATATAGATATATGTCGTCTTTGTCTGCTCTGCTAATTCTTCTTCCGTATGCTAATGTTTCATAATTTTCGTATCCAGTATCAAGTCTAAAAGAAACTTCCGGAGGAGTTCTGCCTTGCAAGAGTGCCTTTAGCTTGAAGGTTTCGTCCATATACGCATAAACAGGGTTACTGAGTTCTTGCTCTGAAGAAAAAAGGGCTAGTCCTTCAGATGATTCCAGCATTATATAGAAGTCATTTGCTATGGACAGCTCTTGCATTTTATACTCAAGGTTTTCGGGATCCTTTTGGAGTGTATGCGAAATAGACGAGGCTACTCGCGAAACCTCGCCTATTTTCATTTGTTCATAATAATTGTTCATAAAGAAAAGCTGCAAGAACCAAATTAAGACTAAGACTCCTAGGCCAAAGGCCATAAAGTACATCCAAAGTCTTACTTTAATGCTGCGATAGTCAAATCCATTAGTCTGCGTACTCAAACTTATATCCAACTCCTCTTAAAGTTACGATGTAATCCCTATATGGTCCTAAATTATTTCTCAAGTTTTTGATATGTGTATCTATTGTTCTATCATCACCAAAGAAGTCATATCCCCAAATATCAGAAAGAAGTTTATCTCTTGAAAGTGCAATGTTCTTGTTTTCTACAAGATAGAATAATAAATCGTATTCTTTTGGGGTAAGATCTACTCTTTGTCCATCAACGACAACTGTTCTTGCAGGAATGTTGATTTCAAGACCGCCAAAGCTTAGAACTCCTTGAATGCTATTTGATTGAGAGGAAACTCTTGAAAGAACCGCATTGATCCTAGCCATAAGTTCCTTAGGACTGAAAGGTTTCACGATATAGTCATCGATGCCTAGTTCAAATCCGAAGAGCTTATCATATTCTTCTCCTCTTGCGGAAAGCATAATTGTAGGGATGTCTTTGATTTTTTTAATCTCTTTGCAAGCGCTAAACCCGTCAAGTTTAGGCATCATGATATCCATAATTATAATATCGTAATCGTTAAGCTTGCAAAGTCCGATGGCGCTCATACCGTCTTCGGCTTCTTCGACTTCATAACCGCTAAATTCAGCGTATTCTCTGATGACCTCTCTGATTTTAGGTTCATCATCTACTATAAGAATTTTATACATAGGAAAGTCTCCTTAATCACTTTTTTTACATTTTATCACATACATTCTATCATAAATATGATAATAGGCAAAAGGTTTTGTGAAAAATAGATGTTGACAGTAGATTTGCCCTATGATATTATAATAAATTTCATTCTTTCAATTGACATGAGCGCACAAAATATTTTATACTATATTCTGTATAGGTATAAGATGGAGGGCGTATGTCATGTTTGCAATAGGTAGCAAGATCGTCCACCCAATGCATGGGGCCGGAATAATACAAAAAATCGAAGAAAAAAAGATACTTGGGGAGGTTAAGCAATATTACATCCTCGAGTTGCCTTGCAATGATATGAACGTGATGTTACCTGTAGAATCTGAGCAATCCGTTGGTATCAGGCCTATTGTGGACAAGTCTGTAGCTCTTGAGGCAATTGAAACATTGAAACTCGAAAGTACAGATATGGACTCCAATTGGAATCGCAGACACCGTGATAATATGGAAAAACTCAAAAGAGGTAATATTTTTGAGGTTGCCGAAGTGGTTCGAAACTTGATGAGGGTTAATAGAGAAAAGAATCTTTCCGCAGGAGAGACGAAGATGCTCAATAATGCTCGCCAGATTCTAATAAGTGAAATCATTTTGGCATGTGATATTCCAGAAGCTGAAGCAGTAAAGATAGTAGATGAGGCCGTTTAATTTATTGGCAAATCAAAATCTCTGAAGGCTAAAAATACCTATAAATTTTGAGGAAAGGAGGATGAGAAATTGTTTAAGAAAATATTTAGTGGATTGTTTACTTTGTTTGGAGCATTTGTTGGATACGAAGTTTTTCAACTGGTACTACTTGTTATAAAAACTGTTGAAGGTAACGATTCCGAATATATCCAGTTATCCAGTGCTGAAATGGCATGTATGTCAATTCTATTCGCAATTATTTTTGGACTAATATTTTATAGTGTGGCACCGGTACTGGGAAGACAAGGCAACAAAATGGCAGAGGATATTGGCAACGACTTGAAGGGTATATCTGGAAGTGATTTGCTTTCGGGTGTAATAGGTTTGACAATAGGCTTGGTTATAGCATTCTTGCTTACTAAAATTTATCAGGATGTGGTACCAAATGGAATTTATTTAACTTTAACTATTGCCATTTATATTTTCTTGGGCTTCATTGGAGTTGTTATAGGAAGCAAAAAGGGTTCGGAAATATTCAACCAATCATTCAACAGGATGATTCAGCCGCAGAAGGCAGAAAAGAAAGAAGAAAATCCATATGCTTACTCCGAGAAGGATAAGAAGAAACAAAGAGTGCCAAAGATACTAGATACAAGTGTCATTATCGACGGCAGAGTTCTAGAAATTATGAAGACCGGCTTTTTAGAGGGACCGATAGTAATTCCGGAATTCGTGCTTGTTGAATTGAGACATATAGCTGATTCTTCGGATGCACTAAAACGCACAAGAGGAAGACGTGGACTTGATATTCTAAATAAGATTCAAGAAAACTATGGCATTGAAATTTATAACACAGATGGCGAGAAGGCTTTGACTGAAATACCAGAAGTCGATGTAAAATTGTTGAAACTTGCACAAATGATTAAGGGAAAGGTCGTAACTAACGATTTCAACTTAAATAAAGTAGCGTCTATAAAAGAAGTTCCTGTTCTTAACATTAATGAGCTTGCCAATGCAATGAAACCTATGGTAATTCCGGGAGAAAGCATGACGGTTACGTTAATCAAGCAAGGCAAGGATCAAAGCCAAGCTGTCGCGTACTTGGATGATGGAACTATGATAGTAGTAGAAAATGGACGCAAAAAAATCGGACAGACCGTAGACATTGTCGTAACAAGTGTTCTGCAAACTGCTGCCGGAAGAATGATATTTGGCAGAGTTACTGCGTAGGGAGAACTTATGTATAAAGGAAAATATGTTACAGCAATTATTACTGCCGCAGGCAAGGGAAGCCGAATGGGAGCTTCCCTTCCTAAGCAGTTTTTGAAAATTGGAAACAAGACTATTTTAGAAAAAGCGATTATGCCTTTTGAGAAGGCGGATTGCATAGACCAGATTCTAGTAGTTTCTGGAGGGGAGTTTGTCGAGACTTGCGAAGACCTTTGCAAAGGAATGACTAAAGTCAAAAAAGTTGTAGAGGGTGGCAAGGAGAGACAAGACTCCGTACATAATGCGCTTAAACTAGTGGAAGCTGGTTATGTCTTAATACACGATGGGGCGAGACCATATATAACAGAAAAAGTTATATTAAACGTATTAAATGATGTATCAGAGGTTGGAGCTGCCGTTGCAGCGGTGCCGGTCAAAGATACTATCCGCAGAGAAACCATTAAAGGCGGAGAAACCCTAAAAAGAAGTGAACTTTATAGCGTTCAAACGCCGCAGGGCTTTGAAGTGTCATTGATAAAGGAAGCTTTTGCAAAAGCCTATGAAGAAGGGTTTTATGGGACTGATGATGCGGGTCTTGTCGATAGAATGGGCAGAAAAGTTGCCGTTTCAGAAGGCGACTATGCAAATATAAAGATTACAACCAAGGAGGATATGCCTGTGGAAGTAAGAGTTGGAACTGGATTTGACGTTCATAGACTAGTAGAAGGGCGTAAATGCATAATCTGCGGAGTGGATATTCCTTTCGAAAAAGGCTTGCTCGGTCACTCCGATGCAGACGTTGCGCTTCATGCGCTTATGGATGCCATGCTCGGGGCAGCGGCCCTTGGAGATATCGGTAAACATTTTCCGGACACAGATCCAAAGTACAAAGGTATTTCTAGCATCAGATTGCTTGAATATGTAAATGGATTCATCGCTGACGAAGGCTACACGCTTGGTAATTGCGATGTGACAATTATGGCTCAAAAGCCAAAGATGCTTCCTCATATAAGTCAGATGAGAGAAAACATCGCAAAGGCGCTCAATGTTCCCGTTGGTGCCGTAAATGTTAAAGCTACAACTACAGAAAAACTGGGGTTTGTAGGCAGAGAAGAGGGAATTGCTGCAGAAGCAGTTTGTATACTAAATAGAGGTTAGAGGAGAAACAAAGAATGAAACTTTCAAAGATGCACATCAAAACACTTAGAGAAGTTCCGGCAGAAGCAGAAATTGCCAGCCATATTTTATTACTTCGTACTGGAATGATTAGAAAACTAGCTTCCGGTATATATGGCTTCATGCCGTTTGGATGGAGATCCATCAGAAAAATCGAAGAAATCATCCGTCAGGAAATGGATGCTGCAGGTGGTCAGGAAATCCACATGTCAGCCATTCAGCCTTCCGAACTTTGGGAAGAATCCGGCAGATGGTTTGCATACGGTCCAGAACTTTGGAGAGTAAAAGACAGAAACGGTAGAGATTTCTGCTTAGGACCAACACACGAAGAAATCTTCACAGACATAATCAGAAACGACGTTTCTTCCTACAGACAGTTACCTATGAATCTTTACCAGATTCAGACTAAGTATAGAGACGAAGCAAGACCAAGATTTGGTCTAATGAGAAGTAGAGAATTCATCATGAAAGACGCTTACTCCTTCGATAGAGACCAGGAAGGTCTAGACAAGAGCTACGACGATATGTACAAGGCATACGAAAAGATCTTTACTCGTTGCGGACTTACATTCAGACCTGTAGAAGCAGACACTGGCGCAATCGGTGGCAGCAACTCTCACGAATTCACAGCTCTTTCCGAAGTAGGCGAAAGTGAAATCGCATACTGCGAATCCTGCTCCATGGCAGCTACTACAGAAAAGGCTGAATGCGTAGATGCTCCTGCAGAAAACGCTGAAATGCTTCCACTAGAAGAAGTTCATACTCCTGGAACTAAGACAATTGAAGAAGTTGCTGGTTTCCTAGGCGTAGACGAATCCAGAACAATCAAGGCATTACTATTTGTTACTTACGATGAAGAAATGAAGGAAAACGGTTACGTTTGCGCATTCATCCGTGGTAACAGAGAATTAAATATGATTAAGCTTGTTAACGCTCTTAACATTCCTGAACACTCCATCGAATTTGCTGACGAAGCAAATATTGGCGAAGCGACAGGCTGCGTTGGCGGTTTCACAGGTCCTATCGGTTTACACGATTGCAAGATCGTTGTTGATAGCGAACTTGTAGGTCTAAAGAACTTATGCGCAGGTGCAAACAAGGAAGACCACCACGTTAAGAATGTAAACTACGGTAGAGATTACGAAGGAGACATCGTATGTGACCTTAAGCTTCTTAAGGAAGGCGATGCTTGTCCAGTATGTGGCGCTCCAGTAAAGCATGCTCGTGGAATCGAAGTTGGACAGGTATTCAAACTTGGTACTAAGTACTCCGAAGCGATGAAGGCTATGTACAAGGACGAAAACCAGAAAGACCAGCTTATCGTAATGGGCTGTTACGGTATCGGTGTTACAAGAACACTTGCTGCAGTAGTTGAACAGCACCACGACGAAAACGGTATCATCTGGCCTATGTCTGTTGCTCCGTACCATGTAATCGTTACTCTGGTTAAGCCAGAAGATGAAGAACAGGCAGCCGCAGCAGAAAAGATCTACGAAGAACTAATCAGAGCTGGCGTTGAAGTAATGCTTGACGACAGAAAAGAAAGACCAGGCGTTAAGTTCAAGGATGCTGACCTTCTAGGTATTCCAGTAAGAATCACAGTTGGTAAGCGTGCTGGCGAAGGTATCGTAGAATACAAGCTAAGAAGAGAAGAAGAAAAGTCCGAAAAGACTATCGATGATGCAATCAAGGACACTATCGCTCTTGTAAATGCAGAAAAATAAAGAACAATGAACAGAATCAAAGAATTTTTCCAAAACAACATATATTGGAACATGTTCGAATGCTTCTTTAAGCTAGGACTGTTTACTATCGGCGGGGGCATGGCCATGGTTCCTATTATGAAGGAAAAAGTCTGTGACGAAAGAAAGTGGATGACAGAAGAGGAAGTTCTGGATTGCCTAGCGGTGTGCCAGAGCCTTCCTGGTGTCATTGCCATAAATATGGCCACTTATATTGGCTATTACAAAAAAGGTCTAAAAGGAGCCCTTGTTGCGACATTTGGGGTGTTACTTCCGTCGTTTGTAATCATTATCTTGGTGGTAACAATATTAGGTAGCATCAAGGATAATACTTATGTGCAAGGTGCGCTTATGGGATTTAAGGCTGCAGCGACAGGATTGATTGCTTATGCCGCACTAAACATGGCAAAGAAGACTTTGTCAGGTGCATTTTCTTGGGCGGTTTGTTTGCTGGCTCTAGTGCTAATAGCAATCTTGGGAATCGACGCAGTGTGGGTAATCCTAGGGGGGATCCTTGTTGGTGAAGTAAAACACACTATAGACCTTGCTAAAGGGAGGAAAGAGTAATGAATATACTTATTAGACTTTTCCTAACTTTTGCAAAAATCGGCTTGATCGGTTTTGGTGGAGGGCTAGCGATACTTCCTTTGATTTTGCAAGGAATGCAAACCTTTGGGTCTATTACTCCGGAAGAGTTTGCTGAGCTCTTTGCTATATCACAGGCAACGCCAGGCCCTATTGCAGTAAATGCGGCGACTTTTGCAGGTTTTGAAACTGCAGGTATCTTGGGCGCTTTAGCTGCAACCTTAGGCGTAGCTTTCCCGGCGTTTATACTTGTTGGTATAAGCGTGAAGTTCCTAAAAAAACACCAAGAGCATAAACTGGTTAAAGGAGCCTTTGTGGGGATTAGGCCTGTGGCTGTAGGCATGATAATGGCAGGCTTCATTATGGTGGCAAGCACAACTTTATTCGAAGGGACGCATCTACTGGTTGTGCCTACATGCCTAGCAATACTAACATTTATACTTGCTGACAAATTCAAAGTCAGTTCAATAAAATTAATAATAATAATGGGCGTGGCAGGAGCATTACTTGCCGGCTGATACTATAGGAGGAAAAAATGAAAAAAGTAATTATCGAAATGATGAACGGAGACGTAATGACAGGTGAGTTATACCCAGAAATCGCTCCAATTACAGTAGAAAATTTTGAAAAGTTAGCTAACGGCGGATTCTATGATGGATTAATTTTCCACAGAGTAATTCCAGGTTTCATGATTCAGGGTGGTTGCCCTTATGGTAACGGCACAGGCGGTCCTGGACACAACATCAAGGGTGAATTCGAAGCTAACGGCGTTAGAAACGACCTAGACCACACTAGAGGCGTATTATCCATGGCAAGAGCTATGCACCCAGACTCAGCTGGTTCTCAGTTCTTCATCATGGTAGAAGATGCACCTCACTTAGACGGACAGTATGCTGCTTTCGGTAAGATTACTGAAGGTATGGACGCTGCAGACAAGATCGTAAGCGTTAAGAGAGACAGATACGACTGCCCATTCGAAAGACAGGAAATCAAGACTATTAAGGTAGTTGAAGAATAATAATTTTTTAAGGAGACTGGCAAAATCATGGCATTTTTCAGAGAAGTTGGAGAAGACATAAGAAATATAGTAGAAAAAGACCCGGCTGCACGTAACGGCCTTGAGGTCCTTATTTGCTATCCAGGAATCTGGGCTTTGATTCTGCATAGACCTGCACATTGGCTTTATAAGCACAACATTAAGCTTTTAGCTAGAATTATTTCGCAGCTAGCCAGATGGTTCACAGGTATTGAGATTCACCCAGGCGCAACGATTGGAAGACGATGTTTCATCGACCACGGGATGGGTATTATTATCGGTGAAACAACAGAAATTGGTGACGATGTAACTATCTATCAAGGCGTAACTCTTGGTGGTACAGGGAAAGACACGGGCAAGCGTCATCCTACAATTGGCAATAGAGTAATGATTGCTTCCGGCGCAAAAGTTCTTGGGCCTTTCAAGGTTGGAGACGATTCTAAGATTGGTTCAGGTTCAGTTGTTCTAAAGGAAGTACCGCCACATTGTACAGTTGTTGGTATCCCCGGTACTATTGTAAAAAGAAACGGTTTAACTCCAACTGACTTGAATCAGGTAGACTTACCGGATCCGGTTGCTGTGGAACTAGAATGCTTAAGAAGACGTATTGTTACTTTGGAAAACAGACTGCGTGAAGCAGGAGTTGAAGCAGACAAAGAACAATTAAGAGAGGAATGTAACAATGAAAATCTATAATACATTAACTAGAAGAAAAGAAGAATTTGTGCCTATCGAAGAAGGTAAGGTTAAGATGTATGTCTGCGGACCTACAGTATATAACTTCTTCCACATCGGTAACGCAAGACCTTTCGTAGTATTTGATACTATGCGTAAGTACCTAGAGTACCGAGGCTATAAGGTAAAATTTGTCCAGAACTTTACTGACGTTGATGACAAGATTATCAACAGAGCTAAAGAAGAAGGTATCAGCGCAGGTGAAGTAAGCGAAAAGTACATCGAAGAATATTACAAGGATGCAGCTGCTCTTAATGTTAAGAAGGCAAACGTTCATCCTAAGGTAACTGAAACGATGGAAGACATCATCAAGTTCGTAGAAGAATTAATCGAAAAGGGTTATGCTTACGAATCAGAAGGCGACGTATACTACAGAGCTAGAAAGTTCGAAGGCTACGGCAAGCTTTCCGGAAAGAACATCGATGACCTTATTTCCGGCGCAAGAATCGCTGTAGGCGAAAAGAAGGAAGACCCGCTTGACTTCGCTCTTTGGAAGGCAAGAAAAGAAGAAAGCGAAATCGCTTGGGAATCCCCATGGGGAATTGGTAGACCTGGTTGGCATATCGAATGTTCTGCTATGTCCAAGAAGTACCTAGGCAAGACAATCGACATCCATGCTGGTGGTGAAGATTTACAGTTCCCTCACCATGAAAACGAAATTGCTCAGTCAGAAGCTTGCAACGGCCAGTGCTTCGCAAACTACTGGATGCACAACGGATACATCAACATCGATGGTGTTAAGATGTCTAAGTCTCTTGGCAACTTCAAGACTGTAAGAGACTTATTACAGCACTATGATGGTGAAGTTTTAAGATTCTTAATCTTAAGCGGACACTACAGAGGACCTATCGACTTCGGTCCAGACATCCTAACTCAGTCTCAGAATGGCCTTGCTAGAATGAGAAATGCAAAGAGCAACCTAAAGCACCTGATTGCTACTGGCGAAGGTACAATGACAGATGCTGAAAATGAAGCTTTAGCAGGATTTGATAAGTATAGAACTCAGTTCGTTGAAGTAATGGACGATGACTTAAATACAGCTGACGCTATTTCCGCAGTATTCGAATTGGTAACTGCAATTAACACTGCAGTTAAGGATGGGGCTACTAAGGAATTCGCACAGAAGGCATTAGATGTTCTGATGGAACTTACAACAGTTCTTGGTCTATTACAGCAGGATCCAGAAGAAGCTGCAGAAGAAATTGAACCAGAAGTTCAGGCTCTAA
>JAFYPY010000074.1 GCA_017547345.1 Bacillota bacterium
AAGCATACTATCTAAGACAGAAATGTCACAACTAGATGCCCTTCCAACTACATTCTCCCAATGAGTCACAGGCAAACTGCTTTCATCTACACTTATTACCGAACCCTCTTGATTCATTTTGTAAGTTCTAAGGTTTACATACGCCCATACCTCCACCGGATTCTTGGTACTCAATAAAGACCTTATGGTCCTTATTAATATATATATGGCCAAAAGTAAGAATATCCATCTCACAATTTCAGTATATAAAGTTGTAATCTCAAATCCTTCAAACATAAAATACCTCTTTGTTTATTTGAAAGCAAATTTTAATTCTACAGGATTATGGTCTGAATATTCGAAACCTAAATCCACAGTTTTTACTGTATTAACATTAACATTTGGAGACACGATAAAGCCGTCAATCACATAAAGCTGATTTGTTCCATCATATGGTCTATCAAGAAGTCTGCATGTTGGACTAGCCATATCGTATGCGAAGCTCCAGCCTTCTGGAAGTATTGAGTTTTCAAGCACTCCAGGAGTCCAAAGTTCAGGATTAGTAACAGGATATTTGTCTAGCACTCCAGGGAATGACTGGTTAAAGTCACCACCTGCTACAACATAGTTACCCTTTTCGTATTCTTCAGTTAAAAGAGAGATTAGCTGATTAGTCTGAGCGATCTTTCCTTCTCCATCGTCATAAGCTTCAAGATGTAAGTTCACTAATACTAATTCCTTATCAGTTCCTTCAAGGTCAACTCTAGAAACAAGTAAGCATCTCTTTAAATTTGCTGCACTTACTGGCCATTTGAATGGACACGGAAGCGCAATACGCTGAGGAACATCTATTAAATGATAATCAGTATATGTAGCAACACCTGCTTCAACTCTTCCCATTGGAGGCCAAGGAATAGGAACGAATTTACAGTTATAGTTATATGCAAAAGCACCATTATCTCCTGCATGTTCCTGCAATAATGCAACTTCGTCTATATTATCAGTGTGAGCTGAGTTAATGTCAGCTTCCTGAATAAGCCAAGCATCGGCATCTTTTTCATCAATAAATCTTGTAATTCCAAGCAAGTTTTTATCTACTGCTTCTTCACTTGGTGGATTAACCATCTTGCCACCATCCATAAAGAAGTCAGATTCTTTACCTAGACCACCATAACCTATATTCCAAGTGTATAGTGTAAATTCTTCATCAGTTTCCACAGCTTCCGAATCTCCATCAACAAAACTTAATGATGCATCCTCAATAGGCTCTGGTTTATATTCAGTAATTGTCAAAAATCCAATAAGTCCCACTAATAACAAAAGTACAAGTCCGATTACAACTGCAATCCCAATTAATACACGCTTTGCCATTTTCTTTCTCCTTTTATAAGAATATCTTCCATATATTATACCCCAAAATACTTTTAGAGTATATAAAAAACGGGAGATAAATCATATCTCCCGTTTCATTCTAAATTTTAATTATTTTCTAGGCTTCTTAATCTTGTTTAACTTAGCGTTAAGGTCAAGTAATTCTTCCTTAGTTGGGTTAACGCCCATCATGCCCATCATGCCGGAAAGTCTTAATACTGTAAAGCTTCCCATCATCTGCATTAAAGCACCCTTGTCCATTTCGCCTAAATCGAATCCAGCAGCTTCACCCTTTTCGCCTTTGCCCTTCTTAGGCATTAACTTAGCTACCATACCCATGAATAATAACTTACCCTGTACTGTAGCCATGATATCGCTAATCTTGTCGTTTAAGGAGAAGTGTCCTTCAACCTCAGTGATATCGAACCAGTTAAGGATTGCACCCTTTTCCTGAAGTCTGTACTTAGGATTGAATTCTTCAACCTTCTTTAAGGAAGCTTCATCTCTGCATTCGCCAGCTACTGCTACTAATTCAGTTTCACCTACGTTTGGTACTTCGAAGTAGAAGAAGTGGTCTTCTGCTGCCTTCTTGCCAAGGGAAACACCGTTAGCGAATAATTCAACTTCTGGCTGGTTGGAGTAAACTGTAACCTTAGTTACATCTTCAACTCTTTCTACATACTTCTTGCCAGCAATGTGAACGAATGGATCGTCGGATAACCATGCCTTGTAAGCATAGAAGGAGTCCTTCTTGTACTTTCTGTCGAAAGTGATTAGACCCTTGTGGTTCATACCGTTTTCGCCACCTTCGTTTCTTGCGTCAGCACCGAAGTCGAACATGTTCCAAACGTGAGTTGCCCACATGTACTTACGAGAGAAGAACTGTTTGATTAATTCTTCGTGGTAGTAAGCCTGGTATTCTTCTGTATAGTCACCCTGAACTGGGTTTGAAGTGTGCCAATCTAAAGCTTCACAGCCGTATTCGGAACATCCGATAGGAATGTTTGGATGCATTGCGTGGAACTTGTCGAACCAAGGACCATTCATGTCTGTTTCGCCGCCGTACCAACCGAAGTAGTGGTTGTAGGAAACTACATCAGGAATCTGAAGGTATGGGTCGTCCATTCCGCACATGGATACTGCTGCAATTGTAGTTAAACGAGTCTTATCCATTTCGTGAACCATGTCGTTTAAGATGTTGTGGTTTTCAAGTAAGTCAGCATCAGATCCACCGATGCCGATTTCGTTGGAAAGACCCCAAACAACGATGGATGGGTGGTTGTAGTTCTGTACTACTAATTCCTTCATCTGAGAAATAGTGTTTTCTCTACCTGTTGGCATGTGCTTTGAAATGTAAGGAATTTCAGCCCAGATTACCATCCCGTATTCGTCACATAAATCATAGAAGAACTGGTCGTGCTGGTAGTGAGCAAGTCTGATTGTTGTAGCTCCCATTTCAGCGATTAATTCCATATCTTCGATGTGGTGTTCTTTTAATAAAGCGTTACCAACAACTGCTCTGTCCTGATGTCTTGATACACCTCTTAATGGGTATTCTTCGCCATTTAGGATGAAGCCGTTTTCTGGGTGGATTTCGAATGTTCTAACACCAAAGTTAGTGCATACGCAGTCAAGCTGCTTTTCGCCTTCCATAAGTTCTACGCATGCGCAGTATAAGTATGGATCCTTACGGCCATGCCATAAGTGAACGTCTTTGATTTCAAGAACAGCCTTTGTTTCTTCTGTTTCAACCTTAGCTACTTCTTCGCCATCAGCAGCGTAGATTGTGTAACGGATAGTCTGTCCTTCCTTCTTGTTAGTTACAGTTGTAAGGATTTCAACTTTTGCATCCTTTTCTACTACTTCAGGAGTAATCTTTACGCCGTTTGATCCGTAGTATTCAAGGTCGAAGTGAGATTCGTTTACGCAGATGATGTTTACATCACGGTATAAACCACCGTAGAATGTGAAGTCAGCCATCTGTGGATATACAGTATCGTTTGCTTCGTTGTTAACTACGATAGCAAATAAGTTTTCTCTTTCTAATGTTTCAGTGATGTCAACTCTCCAAGTGGAGTAACCGCCATCGTGGTGTGCAAGATGCTTACCGTTTAAGTATACGTCTGCAGAGGAGTTTGCACCCTGGATTTCAAGGTAGTATCTGTCTGCTTCTGGTAAATCCATCTTATCTAAAGCCTTTGCGTAGTAACCGTTGCCACGGAAGTAGTCGTTACCACCGTCGTTACCGTCAAGTGCATTCCAAGTATGTGGAAGGTTAACCCAGTTCCAGTCCATTGGAAGAGTTGCAGGAATTTCGTTAGCCTGCTTTGTAAATGCCCATTTAGCATTGAAATTTACAATATTTCTCAAAGAAAGTCCCTCCTTTAGGTCTTATGCCATTTATCTAGCTTTCGATTTTCATTAAGTAGATTATAACTAATTTTCGCCAGAGATATAAGTATTATTTTTAGAGAAATTTGTAATATTTTTAGATAAAACATTCAAATCGCTTAATAACTATGTTAGAATAGCTACATCAAAGAAAAGATAGGAACTTAAATATATGTTTTACCAAAAGGAACTGAATTTTTTGAAAAAATTATTCTTAAAATG
>JAFYPY010000075.1 GCA_017547345.1 Bacillota bacterium
GGCAAACCATTTCAGCCTGTCCGTCTTCTTCAATGATTTCGCTTAAATCCTCTGCCCCAATGGTTATAAGTGCCTTTTCTAGTCTTTCTTCTGAACAGTCACACTCCCATTTGATTTCCTTCGTATCAAGGTTTCTTATGCAGTAGTCTTCCGGCATATCGCCAAAAATCTTATATGCTAAAAGATTCACCTTCTCTTCTTCTGATGCGTCCTTCGCCTCCAAATTAACCTGATCTATCAAAGTAGTGATTGGAGGAAGATTTCCAAGCATATTCTCAAGGGCATCTACTGCTTCATCCTTAAATCCCGGAAGAAGCTGAATAATCATTCCGCCGGCTGCGCCAACTGTATAGTCTGTTTCAATCTTAACGCCAAGAGAAATAGCGGAGTTCTGCTGTTCGGAAATATAGTAGTATGCAGTTAAATCTTCTGCAATTTCCCCTGATGCAAGTGCAATTTTGCCAATAAAAGGTTCTTTAAGACCAAGGTCTTTGATAACTGTAAGCTCACCTATACCTAAAGAACCGCCAACATCAAGCTTTCCATCAGGTCTTAGAGGAAGGTCGACATCAGGGTTTGCGATGTAGCCTTTAACTTCCCCTTTGCTGTTTGCAGTAGCAAGAATCTGTTTCGCAGGTCCATCTCCCTTAAAAATTACAGTTAATTTGTCTTTATCATTCTTTAAGAGCAATCCCATTAAACCTGCACCCGTTAATACTCTGCCTAAAGCAGCAGTTCCAAGAGGTGTAGTCTGGTGAATCTGTCTTGCTTCTTCTACTAAGTCTGTACTTATTGTCAAATAAACGCGAAATGATCCGCTTTTATCCATAGCTGTTAATACTTTATTCATTCAAAATACTCCATTTTCTTTTTTATTTGTATGTGTCTCCAAAAGCCGTAAGTTCTTCTATCATTCTGTCAACTTCTCTGTCAGCTTCTTCTTCGGAGTTGCCCTTTGCAAAAGCATATATCTTTACCTTTAGTTCCGTACCTGAAGGTCTAATGATAAACTGGTGACCCTTAGCCATAGTCGCTCTAAACATGTTAAGCGGTCTAAACTCATCGTTTATTACCAAGGATTCTCCCATTAGCGTTGTCAACTTGCTTTCGAATAAGTCTTCCATGATCCTCGCCATAGTCTCTCTGTCTTTCTCGGCAGAAAACTCTATAGCAGTTCCCTTTGACTTCATATACCCCAGTTCTCTATGCAAATCTTCAAGTCTTTCAAGCAAGCTTTTGCCTTCAGCCTTTAACTTTGCAGCAATCAGACATGCCATCTGAGTTGCGAGCACGCCATCCTTATCTCTCGTATATGTTCCATAAAGGTATCCAAGGCTTTCTTCAAAGCCAAACAAGAAGTCATCTTCTCTTCCTTCTTGTTTTAGGACTTCCATCTCCTTGGCGATATTCTTAAATCCCGTAGGAACATTCTTTAGCTGCACTCCGTAGTGTCTCGCGATATCTTCTGCAAAAGGAGAGGAAACAAAGCTCTTGTATGCAACTTTGTTTTGACCTAATTCCTTGCCACCAATGCCCTTTGTATGGCATTGGCAAATATAGTCTAGCATCAACAGTCCCATTTGGTCTCCTGTAAGACGCACAAACTCTCCGTTTTTCTTTGCCATAACGCCCATACGATCGCTGTCTGGGTCTGTTGCTACTATAATGTCTGTATCATCATTAACATAGCCTAGTGCCATGTTGAAAGCCTTAGGGTTTTCTGGGTTTGGATATGGGCAAGTAGGGAAGTTCCCATCTCTTTCCCACTGTTCCAATACATGTGTAACCTTGCCAACTCCTAAATAATCAAATACACTCGTGCAGTAATCTCTGCCCGCTCCGTTAAGAGGAGTGTAGATTACATTTAAGTTTGCTAGCGCAGTTTTCGCTTCATCCTTATCTTCAGTCCATAGAAGTATGTTTTCAGAAAGGGCTTTTAGGTAAGCTTCCTTAACCTTGCCATCACCTAGAGTAATCACTCCGTCCTGGTCAGGATGTTCTTCCACTTCTTCGAAGTATGAATGTTTATTGATATATGACTCTACGAGTCTTGCCTTGTCATCATCTATCTGATTTCCAACGCTGTCGTATACCTTGTATCCGTTATACTCCTTTGGGTTGTGGCTTGCCGTAATCATAATACCACAATTAGCTTTTAGATGTCTGATGGCAAAAGATACCACCGGTACAGGCGTAGGCTCACTAAAAAGATAAGAGTCAATTCCCATCAGCTTGAAATCCTCGGCAACTTCCCTTGCAAACTCCTTTGAATTGATTCTTGTATCGTAGCCAATAATGGCCATAGGACGCTTATGCTTTGAAAGAAGATAGTCTGCTACACCTTTTGTTGCTCTTCTAATTACTATTTCGTTCATTCTGTTTGGCCCAACGCCCATTTTGCCTCTTAGGCCAGATGTCCCGAAGGAAATCTCTCTGCAAAATCTTTCGTATATCTCTTCCTTATCCTTTGAAATATCCTCAAGTTCTTGGTATAATTTCTCAGGTAAGTTGGCTTTTGTCCATAATACATATTGCTTAATAATATTTTCCATAATAACATTATCCCATCATTAAGTAACTTAAATTCAACTTTAACAATTTATTTTATCATATTTGCCATTATTTTTACACAAAAAATACACAATTGCTTAATATAATTTAGTAACAAGGAGGACTCTTATATGGATGAATGGAACAAAACACCTCTTGAAGAGGATAAATTTGAAGAATATAGGGTAGATGACCATACAGCACAAGTTTTTGTTACAAATGAAAAGCATAAAAAACAGCCTTATGTAACAAAAGGTGTCTTTGCCATCACTCTGATCATAGCCATGCTCTTTTCTTCTATTGTCGGTGCAGGCGCCTTCGCTGTGGCATCAGGCTATTTCGGAGAAAATGCTTTGAGCAAGCACCTAAATACTACCAATTATAACATTGTTACATCAACCGGTAGCGAGCTTTCCGTTCAAGAAATTGTCGCTAAAAATGAAAACTCAGTCGTTGCCATTACGACCGAATCAATGGCTACAGATATTTGGGCCCGTCAGTATGTTACAAGCGGCGCGGGAAGTGGAGTTGTGTACAGCGAGGATGGTTACATCTTAACAAACAATCATGTAATAGAAGGCGCAGGCACTATCAAAGTTACCCTTCATAACGGCAAAACATATGATGCTACTCTAGTTGCTGCAGACAGCAGAAGCGACATCGCAGTATTAAAAGTAGACGGCGTAACTCTAACACCTGTTGCTTTTAACGAAGAACTACTATTATCAGTAGGCGATTTAGCCGTGGCCATAGGTAATCCACTTGGTACCCTTGCAGGAACTGCAACCGAGGGCATTATCAGCGGTCTTGAAAGAGACATAACTCTAGAAGGAAAAGAGATGACTCTCCTTCAAATCAGTGCATCCATAAATCCCGGCAACTCTGGGGGTGGTGTCTTTGATCAATATGGTAACCTTATAGGGCTTGTCGTGGCAAAGTCTTCCGGTTCTGATGTAGAAGGCCTTGGTTTCGCTATTCCTGCCGATACTGTAAAGACAGTTGCTGATTCTCTGATTAAATCCGGATATGTTTCAGGAAGGCCTGCTGCCGGAATAACAATAGTTGACCTAACCTCTGCAGAGGAAGCTATGAAATATGGCGTTTCTCTGACAGGTGTATATATAAAAGAGGTGACTAGTTCAACTGCCAAAGAGGCAGGCTTAAGACCTGGGGATTTAATCTATATGATCAACAAAGAGCAGGTGACAAGTAGTCAAATGTTAGTCAATACCATTCAAAGTCATAAAGTAGGAGACACAGTAGTGTTTACCATCGTAAGAGACGACAAAATGCACGAAATCAAAGTCAAATTACAAGAGGCAACTCAGTAACAATTACCTTATAATCAAAAGAGCGTTCGGCTTAATCCCAAACGCTCTTTTTCTTTTATTTTATAGGCCTGATGCCACTATGTTTTCTACTGTCTCTCCTAGTGATGCCAATTCCTTTCTGTCTAAAGTCGACGTATCTATTGGCTTATGTACCACAAAATCAATCTTCTTGTTTTTTTGTATTACACCCTTTTCTTCAAAAAGTTTATATGTCTCTCTAATTGTAACTGGAACTACTACGGCCTTTGCCTTCGTTGCCAGTTTGAGTGCTCCAGGTTTGAAAGGAGCCATTTGGCTGCAGTGACTTCTTGTACCTTCAGGGAAAATCACTAGTGAGTACCCTTCTTTTATTAGCTGTGCCCCTTCATTAATTGTTCCTAGAGAAGTTCTTGCATCTCCTCTTTTTATAAAAAGACTGCGAATTCTTAGAACCCAATCGGAAAACACCGGTATCTTCTCAAGGCTGTCCTTGCCGATAAAGCCTACAGCATGATTCAATACATTCAAGAACGGGATTACATCCCCATAAGACTGATGGTTTGCCACATAGACTGCAGGCCCATCTTTTGGCAAGTTTTCAGGGTTTATAACATTTATTTCTAAATTCAAATAATCTTTTATCTTGTTAGACCAGTATTTCTCAGCTTCATATATGGCCTTTCTTTCTTCTTCTTTATTTCCATCTTTTGCTGCCTTATCGATCCTTCTTTTATAGTCACCAAGACCAAAGAAAGATGCTGCAACGAAAGAAAACAATCCTATGTTGCCAAGTATCTTCATATTATCCTCCAGATATTGTCAATTGTCTTTTTCTACAAAATACTATACCACAAAACATATAGTATTTTGAAATAAAAAAGTATATAATCTATTAAAAGATTTTCCAAATTATAGACATATTATAGAAGTTAGACGGAATTAAAAATGGGCGCTCAAATCAATGTATTAGACAAAACTCAATCTCCTACCAAGATACTATTTATGTTAGCTTGGCCCACAATCATCGAGCAACTTTTGCTTACCTTGGTTTCATATGTTGATGCCGGCATGGTTGGCAGACTTGGCGTAGAAGCAACGGCAGCTGTTGCGGTAGGCGTCAATTATGTATGGCTCATAAATGGTCTTGTTATGGGTATAGGCGTTGGCTTTTCTGTTATGGTCGCTAGTTCTATAGGCGAGGGCAATATCGAAAAAGCAAAAGAAACAATTAGGCAAGCCGTAATATCTATGTTTGTCTTTGGTGCCTTTTTAGTAATAGTTACCGAAGTGATTGTCGCCCCTAATATTGCATCTTGGATGGGCGCCGATGAAGGAATCCATGAAGATATAGCTTCTTATGTGTACATAATGGGCTATGCCTTGCTCTTCCAAGTTTTTCTTGCTGTGTCAGGTGCAATAATCAGAAGCACCGGAAACGCACGAACACCAATGGTTTACAATGTTGCAAATAACATATTGAACATAGTATTCAATTATTTCTTAATTTACCCAACTAGACAAATCTCTCTAGGCAGTCTAGATATACAGATGTTTGGCATGGGTCTTGGAATTAAAGGTGCGGCTTTAGGA
>JAFYPY010000076.1 GCA_017547345.1 Bacillota bacterium
ACAATGATGCTTCCTGCGCTTACGAACTGACCATCGCCAGCCTTTAGTCCAAGACGTTTGGACTCGGAGTCTCTACCGTTCTTAGAGCTACCTACACCTTTCTTACTTGCCATTACATTGCCTCCTAACTTCTATTGGTAAATTACTTTAATGCTGCTTCGATTGCTTCGATGATTACAGCCTTAGTAGCCTTTTCGTCGATAGCAATGTTGTTTTCATTAGCAAAAGCAATTAATTCATCTTTTTTCATGGAAGCGGAAACCTTCTTAGCTGCCTTAACTTCCTTAACTTCTTCCTTAACTGTTGGAGCTGCCTTCTTAGCTTCTCCTGTTAAAGATTCGATCTTAACCATTGTATATGGCTGTCTGTGACCCTGTTTCTTTCTGTAGTCCTTCTTAGCCTTATACTTGAAGATGATTACCTTCTTACCTTTTCCGTTTTCAACAACGCTGCCTGTAACAGCTGATGTTAAGTAAGGAGTACCAACTTTAACTTCCTTACCATCGCTCATAAGAAGTACTTTGTCGAATACAACAGTTTCACCAGCTTCAGCATTTAACTTTTCAACTGTGATAACGTCGCCTTCCTGTACTCTGTACTGCTTACCGCCTGTTTCGATTACTGCGTACATAATTATTTTTTCCTTCCTCTCTCCAGTCTCGCCATCGAGGGTGAACACTATGCACTATTGCTATGTGTTGCTTCTCTACCCGGTCTGCGCGGCTCAACTCGTGTATAATACCACTAAAATGGCTAAATGTCAAGGTTTTATTTGATTTTTTTGAAATATTTTTCTTTGCTTTCTAAGTGAGAAATACCCATTGAACAAAGCATACCTATAACAGCAAAAACTATAATTAAAAGAACTATACTATTATATGAACCAGTATAATCGAATACCGCACCTGCAAGAACGCTCCCAAAACTAGCAATTATCATATTAGAATTCACTAAGGAAAAGTTTACCCCATAATGTTTTGCACCAAAGTATTCTCTACTAAATGCAGAATTTGTCGGTGGTATTCCCGAATAGGATAAACCACAAAGCACGAAAGTTATTATTAATAAAACCAGAGAATGCGTCTTAAAGGCTACAAATAGAATTATAGCCGTTGCAATAAACATACTTCCAACTAATTGCATAGAAATACTTCTGCCACACTTGTCATATATTGTTCCAAAGGCCACTCTGCCTAAAGCATTGAATATAGATATAATACCAACTAATGTTGCAATAGAAGCAGCATCTATTTCTTTTACAACTTCTATAACGATACCCGTCCCCTGACTTATAATTGAAAGCCCTGCCGCATTACAGACTATAGCCCATAAATAATACAGCCAAAAGACTGGGCTCTTTATGGTGTCTTCAGGTTTATAATCTATAGTATTATTTTCACATTTAGAATTAAGACTTAACTCCTCGTATGGTTTTTCAAATTTTACAGCAGCTAATATTAATACAATAAATATGGCAATCCCCATAACTACAAAGGAAATTCTCCAGCCGCCAACTTCCGTTGGAGTCCAAAGTTGGTATAACTTACCTATTAAAAAGCCTCCTATGCCAAAGCCCATAAGCAAGATACCGCTTATATATCCAGGTCTATCCCAGTACCATTTGAGCATTGTACTCATAACTGAATTGTATGCAATACCCGCACCAAACCCACAAAGAAAGCCAAACCCAAAATATAGGTCTACAAGGGTATCAGCCTTAGAAGATATATAAAAACCTAACAAGATCAAACACGCCCCTGTTATAATTGCATATTTAGGTCTAATACTATCTACTATGTATCCACATACAAGCTGACCTATGCAAAAAAACACCATGAGCAATGTGAATGTAAGTGAAATCTCGCTCTTAGACCATTCAGGAAACTCAGCTTCTATGGGGACTGAAATTACACTCCATGCATATATTAATCCCATTACAATAAGAATTATTAAGGCAAGGCATGCGGGTTTTATTCTATATGTCTGGTTCATTATTGCCATACTCCTTTGTATAATTAAAATAGAGTAGAAACTATCATAGTTTCTACTCTATATGTTACACTTATATTATTCTATAACAACACCGTCTTCGTCAATAATCATATCCATAATTTCTGAAAAATCTTCTTTAGAAACTTCTGAAAATTCACTAGATTCAGTTTCGTTCTTCATTAAGTCTAAAAGTTTACCCTCAAGTTCATCTACCACTTCAGGATGTTCCTTTAGATAATTCTTAATATTCTCACGACCTTGACCAATTCTCTCACCTTTGTAACTATACCATGAGCCTGCCTTATCAAGAAGCTTAGCATCTACAGCAGAGTCCATAATGTCTCCAACTTTAGATATGCCTTCTCCGTACATAATATCGAATTCAGCCTGCTTAAATGGAGGTGCGACCTTGTTCTTAACAACTTTAACTCTAGTTCTATTGCCTATCATCTGGTCACCCTGTTTGATAGTTTCAACTCTTCTAACATCAAGTCGCATAGATGAGTAGAATTTAAGTGCACGACCACCAGTTGTTACTTCCGGATTACCATACATTACACCAACCTTCTCTCTAAGCTGATTGATGAAGATGCAACAAGTATTGGATTTATTGATGCTGCCCGTAATCTTACGAAGTGCCTGTGACATAAGTCTTGCTTGAAGACCAACATGTGAGTCACCCATCTCACCCTGAATCTCGGCTCTAGGTACAAGAGCTGCAACAGAGTCAATTACGATTACATCCAAAGCACCACTTCGAACAAGCATATCACAAATCTCTAGCGCTTGTTCACCAGTATCAGGCTGTGCAACCAATAAATTCTCAACATCTACTCCTAAGTTCCTAGCATATATAGGATCTAGCGCATGCTCTGCATCAATGAATGCAGCCTTGCCGCCTGCTTTCTGTGCTTCGGCAACAATATGTAAAGTAAGTGTAGTCTTACCTGATGATTCAGGTCCAAATATCTCTATGATTCTGCCCTTAGGTACGCCACCAACTCCTGTTGCAACATCTAAGCTAATAGAACCAGTAGAAATAGTTTCCACCTGAAGCTGTGATCCCTTATCCCCTAATTTCATAATTGCGCCTTTGCCAAACTGCTTCTGAATCTGTGAAAGCGCTGCCTCTAAGGCCTTATCTTTTTCTTTATTATCAATAGCCATGTCCCGTTCTCCTTTTGTTTCGAACATTTGTTCTTATCTGTATAATACCCTATATTCATCCAATGGTCAAGAACTTTTTTAGTATTTATATTATAATTCTAAAATAAAACCTCTCAAAAGCCAATATTTTTTATGGCCTATGGAGGTTCTATTTTTGTCGATATTTATTTATGCCACAATCTAGATTTATTTAATCAATTTGTATACTTGATATAACATGTTTAGTAATGTGTAGTTTCTATTCCACTTTCTGTTTACATTTCTGTATAAAGACTTGAACACTTTTGTCTCGCCTTTATATCTAATGCCTATATATGCTAATCCAACTGGTTTTTCTTCGCTTCCACCTTCTGGACCTGCTATTCCTGTAACAGATACACAAAGGTCAGAACCTGTCTTCTTGCTTAATCCCTCAGCCATTTCAGCAGCAGTTTCCTCACTTACTGCACCAAACTTTTCTAAGGTTTCAGCTTTTACACCTAGTTCTTCCATTTTAGCTCTATTACTGTATGTGACAATGCCTCTTTCGAATACTTTTGAGATTCCAGAAACATCTGTTAGCCTTCCAGCAAATAAACCTCCCGTACATGACTCAGCGCAAGAGATTGTAATATTCTTTTCAAGCAATAGTTTTGCAACCACATCTATTAACTCTTCATTATCAATGCTGTAAACATTATCTCCTATAATCTCAAGAACTTCCTCTAGCATTTTATCAACAGCTTCCTTTGCTTCTTCTATTGTTGCTCTTTTTGAAGCAATTCTAAGACTACATTCGCCTTCTTTTGCATATGTTGCTATAGTTGGGTCTGTCTGTCCATCTATAAAAGGAAGTAAAATAGTCTCCATCTTGGATTCGCCAATACCGAAAGTCCTAATTAGCCTATAATAAATAACACTATCTTGCAACTTTTCAAGTCTAGGCTTAACCTGAAGTTCAAACATCCTGTTCATTTCGCGAGGAGGCCCAGGCATAGATACAATAATCTTTCCTTCCTTTTCAAGCCAAAATCCCGGTGCAGTGCCTTGATCATTTTTTAGCGGTTCAGCAGTCGATGGCATATTAGCCTGTTTAAGATTATTTTCTGTCATCTCACGACCGGAACGCTCATAATGGCCCATCAAGTCATGTAGACAATCTGGATGTTGTACGATAGTATCACCCATAGCCTTTGCAATAGTTTCTTTAGTTAAATCATCTTGGGTAGGACCAAGACCACCGGTTGTGATAATCATATCGCAATCGCGGAAAGCAAAATTAATCACTTCTTCTAGTCTCTTTGGATTGTCACCGACACTGTAATGATACATCACGTCAAAGCCCATATTCTGAAGTTCTTTGCTAAGCCATGCAGCATTTGTATTTACTATCTGCCCAAAAAGTATTTCTGTTCCTACCGTTAATATAGCTGTTTTCATAGAAAATCTCCAATTCGCCTAATTCTATTTATCTAATTCATTGCCGTCGGCAAAAGCATTACCTACCTTTTCGCCTAATGCAATATATGTATGATGAATTGCATCATAAGTAATAGGTATAAATTTTGATAAATCAACTTCTCCATCCTGGCCTAAAACAGATTCATCAATACTTAAATTGATTATCTCTCCTACAAGTCTGCAAGTATTTGCATCGTAGCTTTTAACTTTACATTCAAGAGCAAAAGGCAGTTCTTCAAATAATGGTGCATTTACATTTTCTGCTTTAATTGGAGTCCATCCTGCCTTTTCAATTTTGTTTGAAACATCGTTTCCGGATACAATGCCCACATAGTCTGCAGCGACAACATTTTTTCGGTCAGCTACACTAACTGTAAATTCACCGGTTTTTTCGAAATTATATGTTGTTTTGTGGTTAGCACTTACACAAATTGATATTTCGTTTTCTTCACTAATTCCACCCCATGCCGCGTTCATGGCGTCGGGTACCATATTTTCATCGTATGTGCCAATAATAAAAACAGGCATTGGGTATAAAGCTGTCTGAGGTCCAAAATTCTTTCTCATTTCATTCTCCTTTTATTCTTTATATACACCAAAAAGCTACATTTCTGTAGCTTTTTGTATTTAATATTATTTCATTGAAAATACCTGTTTATTCTGCCATACATACTCAACACCGGAATAAACAGTCATAATTAGAGATGCCCAAAGGAAAGCCTGAGCACCATACCATAGTATAGCGGAAGTTGGAAATGCAGGTACTAATAATAATAGACATACTGCAATCATCTGAAGAACAGTCTTAATCTTTCCGCTCATTCCTGCTGCAATAACGATGCCTTCTGAAGCAGCAACAGTTCTCATCCCAGCAACAGTGAATTCTCTTGCTAAGATAATAATCATCATCCATCCAGGAATCAAGAAAGGAATCATAAGGCATAAAGCTGAATAAACCAATACTTTGTCTGCCAATGGGTCCATAATCTTACCGAAGTTTGATACTAAATTCCATTTTCTTGCCAAATGTCCATCTAAGTAGTCTGTAAAAGAAGCTGCTACAAAGATAACGAATGCCGGAATATACCATCCAAGCATAAATGCTGCAATAAATACAGGAACTGCAATTACTCTTGCGATTGTTAATTTGTTAGGCAAATTCATTTTTATACCTCCATACCTGTTAAATCATAATCAAATGCGTCTTGAACATAAACTTTTACTATTTCTCCCGGTTTAATCTCTCTTTCGGAAGTGAATATTACCGAATTGTCGATTTCCGGTGCATCAAATCTTGTTCTACCAATATAGCTTCCATCCTCATCTCGTTCTTCTACTAGAACTTCCAGTGTCGAACCTATCTTTTCTCTATTAGTTTCAAGGGAAATATCAAGCTGTCTTCTCATAATAGCATCAGCTCGAAGTGCTCTAACTTCTTCAGGAATCTGATCTTCTCTGTCTCCTGCCGGAGTGTTTTCTTCCTGTGAATAAGCAAAAACACCTAATCTTGCAAACCTTGTTTCTTCTACAAATTCGATAAGATTTTCAAAGTCTTCTTCCGTTTCTCCCGGAAAACCAGTAATCAGTGTGGTTCTAATATGGATATCCGGAATAGCTTTTTTTAACTTATCTATTGTAGTTCTAATTGATTTTTCTGTGGAACGACGATTCATTCCTTTTAGAACATTATCGCTGGAGTGCTGTATTGGAATATCTATATAATGGCATATTTTAGGTTCAGTTGCCATTACTTCTATAAGTTCATCTGTTATTCTATCTTCATAACAGTACATTAATCGAATCCATTGGATGCCTTCAACCTTACATAATGACTTCAAAAGTTCAGGAAGAGCAAGTTTACCATATAAATCATTACCGTAAACTGTCACATCCTGAGCTATTAAAATCAATTCCTTACAACCCTTGGAAGCAAGCCATTTGGCTTCATCTATTATATCTTCCATTCTTTTGCTTCTAAACGGTCCTCTTATATAAGGAATGATGCAGTACGCACATCTATTGTCGCAACCTTCTGCAATCTTTAGGGTCGCAGTATATGGATTGTCTTCTAGAACTCTTGGCATAGTTAAAAGCTCTTTGGGAGCACAACCTGTGACATAATCCTTACGCCTAAAAGTATCTATTTCGCTACCTTCACAACATGCAGTCAAAACACTATTCTTTATTCCAGTTAAAATAGCCGGCAATTTTTCGTACTCATTAACGCCTAAAAAAGCATCCACTTCAGGCATATCGTCAAATAAATCCTTACTGTATCTTTCTGATAAACACCCTGACATAATGAGTTTTTTGCCCTCATCCTTATACTCTGCAAGTTCAAAAATTCTGGAAATAGATTCTTTTTTTGCATCATTTATAAATCCACAAGTATTCAAAATCATAACATCAGCTTCATCTATGTAGTCCGTAAGTTCAAAGCCATTTTCAACCATGATTCCCTTTGCAACTTGTGTATCATTAAAGTTTTTTGGACACCCCAAGGTTTCCATATAAATCTTCATGCCTTAATTCCCTTCTGTATCATTTTCCATCTGTTCTAACTCTTCTAATGTTAGAAGAACCTGTCTAGGTCTTGAACCATCCTGCATGCTTACAATGCCTCTTGCTTCCATCATATCCATGATGCGTGCTGCTCTATTATAGCCTACTCTAAAGCGTCTTTGAAGCATAGACACAGAAGCTTGTCCGCTCCTCACTACTAAATCTATAGCATCAGGAAGTAGTTCATCTGAATCCTCTGCATTATCGTTATCTGTTCTTTCAATTCTCGTAAGAACATCTGCATTATAATCCACCTTTTCTACTTGACCTTTTACAAATTCAATTACTTTGTTTACTTCTGCATCTGATATAAATGCACCTTGTACTCTGATTCTGTCTTTACCCATAATGCTTAGGAGCATATCTCCCTTACCTACGAGTTTTTCAGCACCCTGAGTATCGAGGATTGTTCTTGAGTCAACTTGAGATGATACTGCAAAGGCAATTCTTGAACCGATATTACCTTTAATAACGCCTGTAATTACATCTACTGACGGACGCTGTGTGGCAACTATCAAATGCATGCCAGCAGCTCTTGCCATCTGTGCAAGTCTGCAAATAGATTCTTCTATCTGAGAAGGAGCAGACATCATTAGGTCCGCAAGTTCATCGATTATAATAACTACTTGTGGAAGAACCTTCTCATCCTCAAGCTCTGCTTTTACAGAATCGTTATATGACTGAAGGTCTCTCACACCTCTTTCTGCAAACTTCTTATATCTGTCAGTCATTTCTGCAACTGCCCAGTTAAGAGCAGCTGCTGCCTTTGAAGGATCTGTTACGACAGGAATCATTAAATGAGGAACTCCATTATAGTTACCCAGTTCCACAACTTTAGGGTCAATCAAAATCAGTTTTACCTCATCAGGAGTAGCCTTATATAACAAGCTTGTAATAATAGTGTTAATACATACGGATTTACCAGATCCTGTAGAACCTGCAATCAATAAATGAGGCATAGCCTTTAGATCCGCCACTATTGGCGTTCCATTAATGTCCTTGCCAATTGCAACGGTGATTTTTGACTTACTTTCTTTAAATTCAGGTGAATCCAAGATTTCTCTTACCTTTACCATCGTCACAGTATCATTTTCAACTTCTATCCCTACGGCTGCTTTTCCCGGAATAGGAGCTTCTATTCTGATACTCTTTGCCTCAAGATTTAGTGCAATATCATCTGAAAGTCTTACAATGCTGCTTACTTTTACACCTATAGCCGGCTGAACCTCATATCTTGTTACCGTTGGTCCCTGAGTAACTTGTACAACTCGTGCATCGACATTAAAATTTTTTAACGTTGCTTCAAGTTTTTCAGCCTTTTCTGCCAATAGGGAGTTGTTTGTTCTTCCTGATGCAACAGGTTTGTCCAGTAAACTTATAGGAGGTTTTTTGTACTTCTTGACTTGAGAATTATTAATGTCCTCCACAGTTAACATAGCCTCTTTAGCTTCTTTGTTGCTGAGTTTTTTTTCAGGTTCATAAACAACTTCTTCTGAGGAATTTTCTATAGGATTATCTGTAGAAAACCCTATAGATGAAGATTCTTCTAAAACACATTCTTCAGAAGTGTTCAATCCAAGCCCCATAGACTTTTTCCCACTTGCATCGCCATCAATGCCAAAACCTGCTTCGACAGATTTCTTTTCTTCAAGTCCAAATGTGCCAGAAGTGTTAGTTCTTCCAAAAAGACTATCATCTTGCATATATCTTAATACACTGTTTTTCT
>JAFYPY010000077.1 GCA_017547345.1 Bacillota bacterium
ATACGGAGACTTCTAAAGACAGTATATATTTGTTCTTAGAGGCGGTTCCACATTATATGTATGAGGTTGCATTAGCGCTAGCACCAATTATTGCATTCTTTTTACTATTTAATTTATTTGTATTCAAGTTGGGAAAAAGAGCCTTAACGAGAATAACAGTAGGTTTGGTATTTACTTATCTAGGACTTGTACTATTCCTAACAGGTGTTAACATTGGGTTCATGCCTGTAGGGAATTATATTGGCAAGATGATTGGCAGTGCAGACTACCACTGGGTTTTAATTCCACTTGCAATGCTGATCGGGTACTTCATTGTAGATGCAGAGCCAGCGGTACATGTGTTGAATAAGCAGGTTGAAACAATAACGGCAGGATCTATTCCAGCAAGAGCCATGGGACTTTCATTATCCATTGGTGTTGCCTTTTCACTAGCCCTTGCAATGATTAGAGTAATTACAGGCATTTCTGTAATGTATTTCTTGATTCCAGGGTATGCAATAGCACTTGGATTAACCTTTATATCACCAAAGATTTTTACGGCTATCGCCTTCGACTCTGGTGGTGTAGCCTCTGGTCCTATGACTGCCACATTCTTGCTTCCGTTTGCAATGGGTGCATGTGAGTCTATCGGGGGACTCGATAAAATAGTTACAGATGCATTTGGTGTAGTTGCAATGGTTGCGATGACACCGCTTATAACTATCCAGGTTCTAGGTGTAGTTCATAAGATCAAGAGTAAAAAAGAAGAAGGAATTCGAAATAAAATGCAAGAAGATATCAGTATTTATACTGATGAAGATATTATTGAAGTATAAAGGAGGAACGTCATGGAAGGTTTACATTTAGTTATGGCTATAACTGATAGAGAAAAATCTGACAAAGTCGTTTCTCTATTTGACGATAATAATGTAGCCACTACATATGCCTTGATGGGAGAGGGAACTGCTCCCCCAGAAGTATTAGACTATCTTTATCTTAGTCCAAGTGAGAAAATAATTGTGTTTGGTGTAGTGACGAACACAGGGATTGCTCCTTTGATTAAGAGTGCAAAACGTAAACTATATATTGATTATCCTGGCAACGGGATAATGGCATCAATACCACTAAACAGCGTGGGTGGAAAGAGATGCCTGCAGTTTATAATGGACGGTCAGGCCATTGACTTAAACGAAAAGAAGTCTGATGAAGTGGAAAGAGAGGAACGTATGGCAATTAAAACAGATTACGAAATGATTTTCGTTATTGCCAATGAGGGCTATTCAGATATGATAATGGATGCTGCTAGAAGCGCAGGCGCAAAAGGTGGCACAGTTATAAAAGGAAGAGGAACTGGGGTGGAAAACACAGAAAAGTTCCTAGGTTTTTCCATTGCAAAAGAGAAAGAAATACATCTCTTGGTTACTCCAGCACAAGGAAGAAACCATATTATGAAAGCAATTATGGAAAAAGAAGGTCTTGAAAGCAAGGCGCAGGCGATGGTTTTTTCATTGCCAGTGAGCCATGCGATTGGATTAAAGATGCCGGAATAAGTTTTAGTTAGTGTTATTGAAGGAGACGCACAAATGAAGAATTTATTTAATCGTATTTTTATTGATGGTTTAACAGGGATGGCACAAGGTCTATTTGCTACGCTAATTGTTGGTACCATTATTCAGCAAGTAGGTAATCTAGTCGGCGGAGACATTGGCGCTATGATTTTCCTTTTAGGTAAAGTTGCGGCAGCTTTAACTGGTGCTGGTATCGGTGTAGGAGTTGCATGCAAATTCAAAGGAAGCCCACTTGTAGTTGTTTCAGCGGCAATCGCAGGTATGGTCGGCGCATTTTCAAGCAAACTGTTAGCAGGAACTGTATTAGTTGAGGGTGCAATTGTTTTAGCAGGCCCAGGAGAACCACTAGGTGCTTTCCTTGCAGCATATGTGGCAATTGAGTTAGGAAACCTAGTGTCAGGCAAGACAAAGGTTGATATTTTGGTAACTCCTATAGTTACAATCGCAGCAGGCTCTGTGGTAGGTCTAATCTTAGGACCTCCTATTTCTCAGTTCATGTTTGCACTAGGCCAGATGATTAACTGGGGTACAGAACAGCAACCTTTCTTAATGGGCATTATCGTATCAGTATTAATGGGTATGATCCTTACACTTCCAATCAGTTCAGCGGCTTTAGGTGTAATCCTTAATTTGGGCGGACTTGCTGCAGGTGCGGCAACTGTTGGATGCTGTTGTAACATGGTTGGCTTTGCTGTTGCAAGTTATAGAGAAAACAAGATGGGCGGCCTTATTGCCCAGGGCATTGGTACATCAATGCTTCAGGTACCAAATATTATGAGAAAACCTATTATCTGGGTTCCTGCAATCGTATCAAGTGCAATTCTAGGTCCAGTATCAACAATGGTACTGCATATGACAAACAATGCAACCGGATCTGGCATGGGTACTGCAGGCCTCGTTGGCCAGATTATGACAATGGAAACAATGTCAGCATTTGAAGATCCAACAATGGTACTTATTAAGATTTTAGTAATCCAAATTATTCTACCAGCAATAATTACTCTATTAGTATCAGAGTTCATGAGAAAGAAAGGCTGGATCGAATTTGGAGATATGAAGCTAGATGTATAAAAAGATGATAGAGATATTAAAAAAATACAATCCATATAATGAGCAGGAAGCGTGCGATAAGGCTGAAATCATAAGAAGATTAGAAGCTGGAGAAGAACTCTTTGGAAGAGACAACATTTCTGCCCACTTTACAGCTTCTGCGTGGGTTGTCAATGAAGATAGAACGAAGGTACTTATGGCATATCACAATCTATATGATTCATGGGCTTG
>JAFYPY010000078.1 GCA_017547345.1 Bacillota bacterium
CATATATAAAAGATTGAAGATGTGTAGTATTCATAATTGACCTTTCTTTTTTAGTTATAGCAATTAACAAGCATGTCTTTGTTCTTTGTTGCATATATAAATATTAAGCAATATTAACAATCTATTGTAACATAAATGTTATGATTCATCAATGTAAAATTTTTTCCAGCTGTTTTCGGTATTTCGAAAACCAGTTATGATTTTCCCGAAAACAGTTTGAGGAAAAATATGATAATATTATAACAAGAAAATGTGCGTTATTTTTACTTACTAAAAATATGGAAACACTGTCTAGAACGGAAGGGACAGAATTTAGCATAAAGGAGAACTCATATGAAGACGCTTGTTAAAAACGGAACGATAGTAACTTCGACTAACGAATTTGTCGCAGATATCCTAATCGAAAACGAAAAGATTGCCTTAATCGGACAAAATCTTGAAGACTCCGAAGCTACTGTAATTGATGCTACAGGTAAGTATGTTTTACCTGGTGGTGTAGACAATCACTCACATTTTGAAGCGCTTAATACAGACGGCGTTACAACAAATGCAGGTTATGACACTACATGGGTTGTATTAAAGGGCGGTACAACAACAATTGTTGACTTCTGTACAAACGAACCTGGTATGAACCTAATGGAATCTTTAGACTATAGACTAAATGTTCGTGCGAAGGGTAAACTTGCACCAGACATGGCTCTACATGCATGTTGTACAGACTTTACAGAAGAAACTTTGGACGAAATTCCTAAAATGATTGAATTTGGTGTACCAAGCATGAAGCTTTTCTTAGCTTACAAACCAACACCATTATATATGGATGACTTTAAGTATCTAAGCTGCTTAAAGAAAGCTGCGGAACACGGTATGACAATGATGGTACATGCAGAAAACCCAGATGTTCTTGATTTCGAAAGAAACTCAATGGCAGAAAAGGGCTGCTTAGAACCAAAGTACCACTATATGACAAGACCTCCTTACGGAGAAGCTGAAGCGGTTTCAAGAGCAATTAGATTCGCAGACGCAGCAGGATGTCCTCTTTGTGTAGTACATGTAAGCTGTATCGAAGCTGCAAAGGTTATTCAGGAAGCAAGAGCTAAGGGCTCATTAGTAATTGGCGAAACTTGTCCACATTACTTAGTATTAGACAAACACAAAATGGATGATCCTGATTTCGATCAGGCTTGCAGATGGGTATGCTCACCTCCATTAAGAGATGAAGAAGATAGAGAATACTTATGGAAGTGTTTAAACCACGACTGGTTATCAATCGTAGGTTCTGACAACGCTTCTATTCCATTATATCAGAAGCATTGGGGCGAAGGAGACTTCAGAACTATACCTAATGGATGTCCAGGCGCTGGAGACAGATTAAACGCATTATGGACATATGGCGTAGCAAAGGGTAAGATGACTAAGCAGAAATTAGTTGATGTATTTGCTACACAGCCAGCAAAATTAAATGGTATTTTCCCTCAGAAGGGTACAATTGATATCGGTTCCGATGGTGACCTTGTAATCTTTGACCCAGAATATAAGGGAACAATCACATTAGAAAGCAACCCAACTGGTGTTGACTACAATATTTTTGAAGGTATGGAACAGATTGGTCGTGCTGACACAGTAATTCTTCGTGGTGAAGTAGTTGTAGAAGGCGGCGAATACTTAGACAAACCAGTAATGGGTAAGTTTATACCTGGTAAGCCATACGGATTAGCTTATGAACTTAAAAAATAAGGAGAAATAAGATGGGCGTATACGAAAATCTAAAAAGAGATGGTTATGTTATTCCTCAAGCTGTAGAAGCAAAGGGATTATACAAGCCAGTTAATCAGACTGGCAACTTATTATATACTTCTGGACAGGGAAGCATCGAAAACGGTGTAAACTTAACTGGTCGCGTTGGAATTGATGTTACTCTTGAAGAAGCACAGCATGCTGCAGAAGTTTGTATGTTAAATACACTGGCAGCAGTTGAAAGTTACCTTGGCGATCTAAACAAGGTAAAGAAAGTTGTAAAGGTTCTTGCATTTGTTGCAGGAGCAGATGATTTCACTCAGCAGGCACAGGTTGTCAATGCGGCATCAGAAGTTTTGATTTCCGCTTTTGGTGAAGAAGGCAGACATGCAAGATCAGCAATTGGAACAAACAACCTACCGCTTGGACTTACAGTAGAAATCGAAACAATTTTCGAGGTAGAATAACGGAGGCTGCATTATGAGAGGTCAAAATTTAAGAAAAGTTACAGTCGCAGATTTAGTGGTTGCAAAGAATCGTTTAAGCCAGTACTTAAGCAAGACTCCATTAGTATCCAGCGAACTGTTAAATATCCACCTTGGTGGTAAGGTTTACTTAAAACTTGAAAGCCTTCAGCCAACAGGTTCCTACAAGATTAGAGGAGCACTTAACAAGAGCATAAGCCTTATGGAAGAACATGGAAATGATGTATCAACAATTACAGCATCTTCCGGTAACCATGGTTTATCTTGTGCATATGCAGCTAAACTTTTAGGAATGGAATCAAAGGTTTATGTACCGGTAACTACACCTCAGATTAAGAAGGATAGCATTAGAGCCTTAGGTGCTCAGCTAGTAGAAATCGGAGCTACATATGATGAGTCTTTCATCGACGCTTGCAAAGAAGCAGAAAGCTCAACAACATTAAACTATGTTCACCCTGTATCAGACGTGGATGTAGTTGCAGCACAAGGCACAATCGGTTTAGAAATCTTAGAACAGCTAGAAGATGTTGAACAGATTCTTATTCCACTTGGTGGCGGCGGACTTTCCTCAGGTATAGCTTTCGCAATCAAGAACATGAAGCCTAGTGTAAAAGTAATATCTGTTATGCCAGAGGGTTCGGATGTATATGTAAAGAGTAGAGAAGCAGGTAAGCTTGTCGAAATCGAAGGCCCACACTCAATCGCCGATGCGGTAGTAAGAAGATGTGGTGAAGAATATCTATTCCCTTACATCGAAGAGTATGTAGACGAAATCATAACAGTAACTGAAGACAGCATTATGGAAGCTATCAAGGCGGCCGCTGTTTATGGAAAGGTCACTTTAGAAGGTGCAGGCGCAATGCCGCTAGCAGCAGTTCTAGAGGACAAAGCACTACTACAGAAGAAGACAGTTCTTATCTGCAGTGGTGGTAACATCGATGCTAATCTTTTCAAAGATTGCATAAATAAATAAAATTTTTTAAGAAAAGGAGGAAAATCTTACTAAACTTTTAATTCGGAATGATATTAATGTTTATTAAGACAAAGAAAAGATGGAAGTAATTGATTATGGTATTTTATGTTTAGTGCCACCTATCGTGACAGTTGCATTAGCACTTATTACTAAGCACACTCTTTTATCCCTATTATTAGGTATTTGGGTTGGTTCCACAATCATCAATGGTTGGAATCCAATCGTAGGTGCGATTAACATCCTTCCTAATTTCATGGTACCATCCCTAGGTAACGGATATAATGCTGGTTTAGTATTATTAGTTACTTTAGCTGGTGGTATGATCATCATGCTAAGAGAAACTGGCGGTGCTTACGCATTTGCTAAGATGATGTCAAAGAAGATTGACTCACCTAAGAAGGGCCAGTTACTTACAGCAGTTTCCGCATTAGCATTCTGTTATACAGAACCTTGCCTAATCTTAGGTACAATCATGCGTCCTGTAACAGATGCTGTAAGAATTTCCAGAGCTAAGTTAGCTTACATGCTAGACTCCCTAGGATGTAACTTAGCATCATTCTCCCCAATCTCCAGCTATGGACCATTCATCACTGGTCTAATTGCTACAGAAGTTGCTCTAGCAGGTATCGCTGGCGCAGACGAATGGGGCGTATGGTTAGGAATGTTAAAGTACAACATGTACGCATTATTCGCAATCCTAGCTGTAATCTTCGTTGCAGTAACTGATTCAAACATCGGTCCTATGTACACAGAAGAAATGAGAGCTAGAAAGACTGGTAAAGTTTTAGGCGATGGCGTACAGCCTCTAACTCCAGAAAAGAATTTGGAATTCCCTGAAGGTTATGAACCAACATTAGCTTGCTTCGTTCTTCCAATGGCATCCTTATTCATCTCCTTATTCGGAGTAATCTTCTGGACTGGTGACGTTTTCACAAACGGTTTACTAGGTGCATTCAGAAACGCTAACATCACAACTGCTATCATGGTAGCATTCTGCACAACTGCATTAGTTGCAGGTATCATGGGTTGTGTTAAGGGATTATGGAAGCCAGTTAAGGCATTCGATACATTCATCAACGGTATGATCGAACTTATCAGCGTTCCATTCATCCTAGTATGCGCATGGTCCTTAGGTTCCGTAGTATCCACAATGGGTACAGGCGCTTACTTAGCAGGTATCGTAGAACAGTACTTAACAGGTGGTTTAGTTCCAGCTCTAATCTTCGTTGCTGGTGCTGTTATCTCCTTCGCTACTGGTTCATCTTGGGGTACTTGGTCATTATTAATGCCAATCGCATTCCCAATGGCAGTACAGTTCGGCATCTCTCCAGAATATATCGTAGGTTGCGTAATTTCCGCAGGTTTATTCGGAGACCAGTGCTCACCAATTTCCGATACAACAGTATTATCCTCAACAGGTGGATCTTGTAACCACATCGTTCACGTTATGACTCAGTTACCTTACGGTTTAACAGTAGGTTTCTCCGCATTCTGTGGATTCTTATTCGGTGGTCTAACTGGACAGGAAATCGCTTCTATCGGTGTTACTGCAGTAGTATTCTGCGTAGCAATGCTTGTATTAAAGGCTGTTGCAGCTAAGACTGCAAAGGCTGACGTAGAAGCAGCTTAATTAAAACTATAAAAAATAGTGATCGAAAAGCTATAAACATAGTATTGGTTTTGAGGCAGTAGATTTTATCTGCTGCCTCTAAACTTAGATATGGAGGAATATATGAAGAGAGTAGACATGATTGTAAAGGCTCCTTTTTTTTATACAATGGAAGGAGAAGGCCTAGGTTATAAAGAAGGCGTAGCAATGGTTGTTGACGGAAGCAAAATTGTAGAATTTGTTCCTGCAGATGAAGTTGATAACCTATATACAGCAGAAGAAGTTTTAGAATTAGATCATCATGCAGTAATGCCAGGTTTCATTGATGGTCATATGCACACATCCGACAACTTATTCAGAGGTTTAGCACAGGATACTAACAGCTGGATGATGTTTGGTCTTCAACCATTTGCAAATGCAGGTAGATGGGATGAAAGAATTTCTGCTGGAAGACTTTCAATTATCGAAGCTATCAAAGCTGGTACTACTACTCTTGGTGACTATCATTATGTAATGGATGAAACAACTGACTTTATCCATAAGACAGGCGCAAGAGGTAACCTTACAATGATGCTTCGTGCGGCTAAGCAGAAAGTTTATAAACCTGGCGAATTATATGAATTTGAAGATGAAGCAGGCGAAATCGGCCTAAAAGAAAATATCGAATTATATGACAAGTGGCACAACAAGGATAACAGAATTCGTATCTTGTTTGGACCACAGGGCGCAGACTTCGTATCACCTGAACTATTATTAAAGATTCAGAAGGCTGCAAAAGAAAGAAACACAAAAGTACATATGCATGTACAGCAGGGAGACAGAGAAACTTATCAGATCGAAAAGAGATATGGTAAGCGTCCTGCAGCATTCCTAGATGAACTTGGATATTTAGATGAAACTCTAATTGCAGTACATTTAACAGACTGTAAAGACGAAGAAGCTGCTCTAATCGCAAAGAGAGGCGCAAGCATGATCGTTAACCCAGGCTCCATTGCAATTATTGACGGTATCGTATGTCCAAGCATGGCATTCCAGGAAGCAGGCGGTAATGTAGCTTTAGGTTCCGACCAGGCACCAGGAAACAACTGCCACAATATTATCAACGAAATGAAGAATATCTGCTTGTTCAACAAGCTAAAATATCAGAATCCAGAAATTATGCCTGCATGGAGAGCATTAAGAATGGCAACAATCGAAGGTGCTAAGGCAGTTGGTGTAGACGATATTACAGGTTCATTAGAACCAGGCAAACAGGCAGACTTTATTGCAATAGATCTAAACTGCATATCAATGATGCCAGTTTATACACATCCAATGAGAAACATCGTACCTAACCTAGTTTACAGTGCAAGAGGCAACGAAGTTGCACTTTCAGTAGTAGCTGGTAAGGTAATTATGAAGGATCAGAAGGTTCTTAATGTAGACGAAGAACAGATCAAGAGTGAAGTTGCTAAGCTTCCAGTAGAAGTTGGTAAGAGAGCAGAAAAAGAATTTAATGAAATCAATGGTACAAATGCTCAGTTCATGAGATCTGACAGACTATAAGGCCTGAATTCATCATAAGACAACACGCAAGCATGGTGCCGGTGGTACCATGCTTGCCTTAAATATGGCAATAAATGACAAAAAATTGACAATGGAAAGGTTCCAAATATGTTTGCACTAATAATGACCATAGTTTCACATTCACTTGTAATGTTTGCTATGAGATTCACAGAAGTTAATAGCGGTAACAGATATGCAGCGACAGTTTTTACTTACATCATCGGTGCTATAATTTCTCTCATAACTATGGAAGATATTTCGCTTCTATTCAATATGGGTGATGAATTTACATATACAGTTTTGATGGGCGCTTATAACGGTTTTTGTATGACTATGGGGATGATTCTGTGTAGAGTCAGCATGGGTGTAAACGGAACTCCTATTTCCACAACTTTCAATAGATTGGGAGTTGTGATACCTACAATTTCAGCCGTATTATTCTTCGGAGAAAGACCTGAAATATTACAGATTGTGGGAATTGCTATCGCAATTTACTCAATTATCTACATAAATTCCGGTAAGGAATCCAAGAAAAACAATCACATTAAGTCAATTAAACTGTTAATTATAATCCTTGTTGTGGGAGGTATGATTGACTTAAATACTAAGATTTTCGATACATTTGGATCGGCAGATCTAAAAGGCTGTTATCAGTTCATTTCATTCGTATCATGTATAGTTGTCAGCTTAGTAATAATGCTTGCAAAAGAACGCAAATTCTCAATGACTGATGCAGTAATAGGAAGTGTAACAGGTGTACCTAACACATTTATCCTTTACTTTAGTATCAAGGCCGTAGAAGCATTACCTGCTTATATCGTTTTTCCAGCATACAGTGCAGGGGTAATCCTTGTAGTTAATGTAGTAAACTATTTCTTCTTCAAAGAAGCACTTTCTAAAGAAGAAAAAATTGCAACGGTTTTGGTTGCAATCGCCTTGGTATTAATAAACATTTAACTTTGAAAATAAACCATTTATAAAATGGAGTATATATATTATTCATAAGGAGGCAATTTTATGAAAAAGAATTATGCTGTTATGGACGGCAACACTGCGGCGGCACATGTGGCGTACGCTTTTACTGAAGTAGCTGCAATCTACCCAATTACGCCTTCTTCTCCTATGGCAGAAAAAGTGGACGAGTGGTCTGCAAAGGGAAGAAAGAATCTATTCGGAACTACAGTTGATGTAATTCAGATGCAATCAGAAGCAGGGGCTGCAGGTACTTGCCATGGTTCACTACAAGCAGGAGCACTCACAACAACATTTACTTCCTCTCAGGGGTTAATGTTAATGATTCCGGCTATGTATGCAATGGGAGGTCAGTTCCTTCCAAATGTTATGCATATAGCATCTAGAGTAGTAACATCCAACCATCACTCTATTTTTGGTGACCATACGGACTTTATGACTTGCCGTACAACAGGATATGCGATGCTTATGTCATCATCTCCACAGGAGGCGATGGATCTTGGGGCAGTAGCACATCTTTCTGCTATAAGTTCCAAGTATGCGTTTATGCATTGCTTCGACGGATTCAGAACATCTCATGAAATGCAGAGAATTGAAACACTAGATTATGAAGATTTGAGAAACCTTCTTGATTATGACGCGGTTAAAGATTTTAGAAGAAATTCTCTAAATCCTGAACACCCAACTAACAGAGGTAATAATACAAATCCTGATATTTTCTTCCAGTGCAAGGAAGGGGCTAACGTTAAGAGTGAAGCCGTTCCTGAAAAAGTTCAATACTATATGGATAGAATCAGTGAGCTTACTGGCAGAGATTACAAGTTGTTTAACTATTATGGCGCAGAAGATGCAGAAGAAGTTGCAGTAATCATGTGTTCAGGTGCAGAAGCACTAAAAGAAACTGTTGATTATTTGAATAAACTTGGTAGAAAGGTTGGCGTACTACAGGTACATCTATTTAGACCTTTCTCAGTTAAGCACTTCATAGATGCTATTCCAAAGACTTGTAAGAAAGTAGCTGTTTTAGACCGTTCAAAGGAAGTTGGTTCTGTTGGTGAACCTTTATATCTTGATGTATGTACAGCTCTAAATCAGGGCGGTAGAGGCGACATCAAAGTAGTTGGTGGACGCTATGGTCTATCTTCTAAAGATACAACTCCAGGACAGTTCGTGGCAGTTTTTGATAATTTGAAGAAAGACGAGCCTAAAAATAACTTTACAATAGGTATCGTCGATGACGTTACATATACATCCCTTGATTACAACGAAGTTGACCTTTCACCAAAGGGACAGATTTCCTGTAAGATTTGGGGACTTGGTGGCGATGGTACAGTCGGTGCTAACAAAAACGCCATTACAACTATCGGTATTGTAGGCGACAAGTATGCTCAGGCATATTTCTCATACGACACAATGAAATCAGGGGGACTTACTCAGTCACATCTACGCTTTGGTGATGACCCTATCAAATCAACATATTTGGTATCTTCTGCTGATTTTGTTGCAGTACATGAACCTACATATATCAAGAAATATGATACAACAGAAGATTTGAAGGAAGGCGGAATTTATCTTCTAAACTGTCCATGGGATATGGAAGAAATAGAAAAGCGTTTTTCTCCAAAGATGAAGAGAGACTTATATAACAAGAAGGCTCAGCTTTATACTATAGACGCTGCTAAGATTGCGGCAGAAATAGGCCTTGGAAAGAGAGTTAACAACATTCTTCAGGCAGCATTTTTTGCATTGACAAAGGTTATTCCTTTAGATGTGGCAGTTGAAGATATGCAGAAAAATAATTACAATTCATATTTCAAAAAAGCTGGCCAGAAGATAGTTGACCTAAATAACAAGGCTGTTGAATTAGGTATTACAGCAAGCAAAAAGATTGATATCCCTGAAAGCTGGGCGACAGCAGCAGACGAACCGGAAGTTGAAATCGAAGCTACTCAGTTCTACAAAGAAATCGTATTACCGATGGATAGACAAAAGGGCGACAAACTTCCTGTATCAATCTTCAAAAAGCATGGAATGTTAGACGGAACCTGGGAAAATGGTACCTCCGCATATTTGAAGAGAGGCGTTGCAACAGCAGTGCCAAAATGGGATGGTCAAAAGTGTATTCAGTGTAACCGTTGTTCAATGGTGTGTCCTCACGCAGCAATAAGACCGGTTCTTCTTAACAAAGAAGAGACTCAGCAGGTTCCGTCTACATTTGAAACAGTGCCTGCGAAGGGACTTGGAAAGAACGCACCTGAATATTACTACAGACTACAGGTATCACCATATGATTGCCTTGACTGTAAAGTTTGCTTAACTGCTTGTCCGTCTGAAGGAGCATTAACTATGGTTCCTTTCGAAGAAATGAAGGCAGAACAAGAAAACTTCAATAAGGTTGCAATGAATGAAAAGTACTTAAAGAAAGATATCATCAGTACTAAGAATGTTAAATCCATTCAGTTTGCAAAACCGTACTTCCAATTCTCTGCAGCATGTGCAGGCTGTGCTGAAACAACATATATCAAGTTGTTAAGCCAGATTGCAGGTGAAAGACTATATGTTGGTAATGCGGCAGGATGTTCATCTGCTTACAGTGGTGGAGCACCAATTTTACCATATTGCAGAGATGACAGAGGCTTTGGCCCTGCATTTGAACATTCCTTATTCGAAGACAACGCAGAATTTGTATACGGATATTTCCACGCTCAGGATATTTTACGTAAGGAATTGATGGTGCATGTTGAGGCTCTAAAGGACAAAGGTGTTGCAGACAATGAAGTTGCAGCATATTTGGATAACTGGGAAGATAAGAGCAAGACAAGAGCAGTTACAGATGCTCTAGTTGAAGCATTACAGAAGGCTACGCCAGATGAACACGTAGAATACATCCTTGATAATAAAGAATATCTATCAAAGAAGTCTATGTGGGCTATCGGTGGTGACGGATGGGCCTATGACATCGGCTTTGGTGGCATTGACCATGTAATGGCACAGAATAGAGATGTAAACATGCTTGTTCTTGATACAGAAGTTTACTCAAACACAGGTGGACAGTCATCCAAAGCAACTCCAACAGGAGCTGTTGCTAAATTTGCAGCCGACGGTAAGAAGATTGCAAAGAAGGATTTAGGTCTAATCCTAATGAATTACGGTTATGTCTATGTTGCTCAGGTTGCTATGGGATACGACCAGGCACAGACATTAAAGGCTATTCGTGAAGCAGAAGAATATCCAGGACCAGCAATCGTAATCTGCTACTGCCCATGTCTAGAACATGGTATCAAGGCTGGTATGAGCTGTACTCAGGAAGAAATGAAGAGAGCAGTGGAAGCAGGATATTGGCATCTATATAGATACGACCCTAGACTAATTGCAGAAGGCAAGAACCCATTCCAGTTAGACTCTCCTGAACCTGATTTCGACAAGATGATGGAATATATCAAGGGTCAGAACAGATATGCGTCCTTAGAAAATAATTTCCCTGAAAAGTCTAAGGCTCTATACAATCAGACTATTGCAGACGCAAAGGCAAGATACGCAAAATACCGTAAGTTGGCTGATGAAAAATAAATAGGTGAAGATTATGTACGAAACTATAAAATACGAAATCCTAAAAGATAGGATTGCAATGATAACTATAGACAGACCTGAAGCATTAAATGCTCTAAACTCTAAAGTAATTGAGGAACTTGAAGACGTAGTTACAAAGCTTGAAAAAAGCGATGAAGTTGCGGCTATGATTTTAACTGGAAGCGGCAGATCATTCGTAGCAGGCGCGGATATTGGAGAACAGTATCCGCTAGACCTTGCCGGTGGCAGAAAGTGGGGCCAAAGAGGAAGTGCTCTAATGCGACGAATTGAAAAACTTGAGTTTCCTACTATTGCGGCAGTAAACGGTTTTGCGCTTGGTGGTGGATGCGAAATTGCTATGTCATGTGACATTATTCTAGCATCAGAAAAAGCAAAGTTTGGACAGCCGGAAGTAGGTCTTGGCATTACTCCTGGATTCTCAGGAACTCAGCGCTTACCAAGACGAGTAGGAACAGCAATGGCTAAGGAGTTAATCTTCTCTGGCAAGATGATTAAAGCTGAAGAAGCAGAAAAAATCGGCCTAGTTAATCATGTTTACCCAGCAGAAGAATTGATAAATGAAGCAGTAGCCATGGCAGAATCCTTCATCAAAAATGCACCTATTGCAGTGAAATACTCAAAGGCATGTATTGATAGAGGAATGCAGATGGACATCGACGATGGCATTGCATACGAAAACGAATTATTCGCTATGTGTTTTGCAACAGAAGATCAAAAAGCCGGAATGAAGGCATTTTTAGATAAGGAAACAGCAGTGTTTAAGAATAAATAAAATGTTTTGGAGGATATCATATGGAGTTTAGTTATTCAAGAGAACAGCAGATGGTAAAACAGATG
>JAFYPY010000079.1 GCA_017547345.1 Bacillota bacterium
ATTAAGTAGGTCAACACGCAGTTGGCAGACTAAATTACACGTTGCACGTGTCCCGCGAGGATTAAGGGCTTTGCCCGCATGTGAAAAACCCCGCGTTCTACGCGGGGTTGGTTTTTTTTATTTATGGGAGGACTTTCTTCTCTAAAACATTGGAAAATACATATTTGTGTGTTATAATAAAGTGTTAAAATATGCTCAAGAAAGGAATAAAAATTATGCTATTCAAAAACATTACAATCCTAGACGAGAACTTAGAAATCAAAAATAACATGTATGTTGTCACAGAAGCGGACAGAATTAAATATATAGGAGAAGAAAGACCAGAAGGTACTTTCGAAAGAGAATATGACGGAAAGGGCAGACTGTTAATGTCAGGTTTCTATAATGCTCATGCACATTCTCCAATGTCACTAATGAGAGGATATGGCGAAAACCTTGCATTATCCGATTGGCTAAATACAAAAATTTTCCCATTTGAAGATAAGCTTGATGGCAACGCCGTATATTGGGGAACACTACTTTCCTATGCTGAATCCTTAAGATTTGGTATCGTTTCCTCAAGTGACATGTACTACTTTATGGATGAAATGGCGAAGGCTACAGCGGATGCTGGCATCAAGGGTAACCTTTCAAGATCTATCGTACACTTTAGTGACAGCGATCCATGGGAACTTCCTTCTATGCACGAAATGAAGCGTACATTCGAAGAATATCATAATACTTGTGATGGAAGAATAAAGATGGATATGAGCATCCATGCTGAATACACATCAAACCCAATCGCAGTTACTGCAGTAGCAGATTACGCAAAGTCTGTTGGAGCTAACATGCAGGTTCATGTTTCCGAATCAAAGAGCGAACACGAAGAATGCAAAGGTCGACACGGCAAGACTCCTACTAAGTACTTCTTAGATCTTGGTCTTTTAGATGTTCCTACAACTTGTGCACACTGCATTTGGCTTGAAGATGAAGACTTTGATATCCTAAAGGAAAAGGGTGCGACAATTGCAGCAAACCCTATCAGTAACCTAAAGCTTGCAAGTGGTGTAAGTAATGTTCCAAAGATGCTTGAAAAGGGCATCAACGTTGCAATCGGTACTGACAGTACTGCAAGTAATAATAGCTTAAACTTCATCGAAGAAATGAAAGTATTTGCAACTGCATCAAAGATGTACTACGGAGATCCTAAGGCTGTATCACCAAGCCAGACACTTTATGCTGCGACTAGAGCAGGTGCTCTAAGCCAGGGAAGAACAGACTGTGGTATCTTAAAGGAAGGTGCAAAGGCCGACTTAATCGTTGTGGACATTTCAGGTGTACATATGCACCCAATCCATGACCTAAAGAATAACCTTGTTTACTCTGCATCAGGTTCTGATGTGAAGATGACTATGGTAGATGGTAAGGTTCTATATGAAGATGGGGACTTTATCACAATTGATATTGAAAGAACTATTTACGAAGCGGAAAAGGCTACAAAGAATATTCTAGCCCAGTTATAAAGAAAGGACATTTAGAATGTCAAGCAATAAAATCTTAAAAGGAACTGCTATCCTTGCGGTGGCAGGTATATTGGTAAAAGTATTAGGTGCTATATTCAAAATACCGCTGAATGCTTTAATAGGTGTAGAAGGGCTTGCATATTATAGCTATGCTTATCCTTTATATTCTCTATTACTTGTTGTAGCCACGGCAGGGTTACCGGTAGCAATTTCTAGGCTAGTATCCGAAAAAATTGCGGTCAATGACTATACTAGTGCACAAAGGGTATTTAAGCTATCTAGATGGCTTATGTTTGGAGTAGGTTTAGTATCCTTCCTAATATGTTTCTTTGGTGCTGAGTTAATGGCCGAGTATGTTTATAAGGATCCGGGTGCGGTTCTTCCTATCAAGGCTATTGCACCGGCCTTAATATTTGTACCTATTATGTCTTCTTATAGAGGATATTTTCAGGGTACACAAAACATGAATCCAACAGCTATTTCACAGTTTGTAGAACAGATAGTTAGAGTGGGAGTAGGTCTACTAGCGACTATATTGCTACTTGATATGGGCCTTGATGCGGCAGCTGCGGGAGCAACCTTTGGTGCTCCAATGGGCGCTGTTGGAGGACTTATCGTAATTGCTTTAATATATAAGCTTAATGGAAAGGCAATTGCATACCATGTAAACCATAGCATTAAGACTCAAACCCATGAAACAAATGGACAAATCATTAAGCAGATTTTAGCTATCGCGGTACCAATTACTATAGGTGCGTCCATTGCGCCTATGATGAATTTTGCAGATAGTGCCATAGTAGTAAGAAGGTTGCTAGACGCAGGCTTTGCTCTTGGCGAAGCAAGAGACTTGTTCGGTGAACTAAGTGGTTACTGCACAACTATGATAGGGCTTCCTCAGGTAATTACTCAAGGCATTGCTGTTTCTATGGTTCCGGCAGTTGCGGCGGCATTTAAGCTCAAAAACAAAGTGGAACTTACTGATAGTATTAATATGGGGATGCGCATCAGCATGATTGTTGGAATGCCGTGTGCTGTTGGTATGATGGTGCTTGCTGAACCAATTTTAGTATTCATCTTTGGCATGGATGAAGAAACAATTGCAGCGGCTATACATGCGGCACCTACTCTTCAGATTATGTGTGCGGGTGTTGTGCTTATGGCGTTATTGTCTACAACGAATGGTATTTTACAAGGAATTGATAAGCAACTTCTTCCTGTAAAGAATGAAGCCATAAGTGCCGTGCTAAAAATCGTAGTTACTTATGTTCTAGTTGCTATTCCATCATTAAACATTATGGGAGCAGCTATAGGTTCTGTAGTTGCATACGGTGTTGCTTTTGCACTAAATATGAGAGATTTATACAAATATGCACAGGTAAAGGTAGACATTGGTCTAGCGTTTGTAAAACCTATAATAGCATCAGTTCTTATGGGAACTGCAGCTTTTGCGGCATTCAAATTATTGCTTATGATAATTGAAAGTCAGACGTTAGCTATGTTTGGTTCTATTATGGTTGGTGTTATTACTTATGTTGTGTTAATCTTCGCGCTAAAGGCAATCAAGAAGGAAGAAATTGCTATGCTTCCTAAGGGCGATAAACTAATTAAAATCGCAGATAAATTCATAAAATAGAGGAAACTGATGAAAGAAAAATATGAACATTTAATCAAATCAGCATCCACTGATGAGGAGGCAATTACAAGATTAAAAGAAATCGTTGCTATCCTTAGAATTGAATGCCCATGGGACAAAAAGCAAACCCATGAAACATTGAGGAGCTGTATGATAGAAGAAGCCTACGAAGTTGTTGAGGCGATTAACGTTCAAAATGACGAAAACTTGGAAGAAGAACTAGGTGACGTTATGCTTCAAGTTGTTTTCCATTCTAACTTGGCAGAGGAAAAAAATAGGTTTAACCTTACCGATGTAATAAACAAAGAATGTGAAAAGATGATAAGAAGACACCCACATGTTTTTTTGCAGGAAAACTCAAATAATGATATAAATTCTATTGACAAAGTACTTGAAAAATGGGAGAATATCAAGGCGGCTGAGAAACAGACACAAACTGCAATGAGCCGCATGGACAGTGTTCCAAGAGCACTTCCGGCTCTTACAAGAGCAACAAAAATTCAAAAGAGAGCGGCCGAGGTCGGTTTTGATTGGGATGACATTTCCGGTGCCTTAGATAAGGTAAAAGAAGAAACGGAAGAGGTTATACAAGCAGACAGACAAAAGGATAGTTCAGAGCATATAGCAGAAGAACTAGGCGACTTACTTTTCGCAGTAGTAAATGTTGCAAGATTTTTGAAGGTCGATCCCGAAGAAGCTTTAGACTCCGCGACTAGGAAGTTTATTAGACGATTCTCTTATGTTGAACAGCAAAGTTTGGCTTGCGGCAAACAGCTAGAAAACATGAGTTTGGAAGAGATGGACGAGTTGTGGGATGAGGCCAAAAGGCTTGAAAGAAATATAAAAAAGTAATTCATATGTTTTAAGGAGGAAAATGTGATGAATAAGGCTGAATTAGTAGCTGCAGTAGCAGAAAAAACTAATTTTACAAAGAAGGATGCAGAATTAGCTATCAATGCATTAGTTGCAAGTGTTGAAGAAGCTCTAGTTAAGGGTGAAAAGGTACAGTTAATCGGATTTGGTACTTTCGAAACTAGAGAAAGAAAAGCTAGACAGGGCAGAAATCCTAGAAAGCCAGAAGAAGTAATCGAAATCGAAGCTTCAAAGGCTCCAGTTTTTAAGGCTGGTAAGGCATTAAAGGACGCTGTAAACAAATAGTTTTAGCGGACTCAGATAAGTATGAGAATAGATAAGTTTCTAAAAAATTCTAGACTCATTAAGCGTCGCACGGTTGCCAAAGACGCTTGTGATCAAGGGCGAGTTTTTGTAAACGATAAGGTTGCAAAAGCTGGCACGGAGGTCAAGGTTGGCGACATCATAAAGATTGAATTCGGTAATAGTTCAATAACTGCAAAGGTATTGAAATTAAGCGAATCATGTAAAAAAGAAGACGCAGCAACAATGTATGAAATGATATAAAGGAAGACACCGTTTGATTCGTTCAGATGGTGTTTTTTTATTTGACTAAAGTATTAAAGAAAACTATAATTTATTGTATATATATTTTTTTAATAGTTTAGGAGACTATCATGACGGATTTGAAAATTATAAGAAAAGAAATCACAGATATAGACAATCAGATGGCAGAGTTATTCAAGGATAGAATGGCTTTGGTTGAGAAGGTTGCCGCATACAAAAAAGAAAAAGGACTTCCGATTCTTGATCCTGAAAGAGAGACTCAAGTTCTTCTTAATGGTGCAAATAGAATCGAAGACGTTGATTTGAAGTCATATTATGTTAGTTTCCTCAAAAATACAATGGAACTTTCACGCAAATATCAGAGCAGTATTTTAGAAGGCCTAAGAGTTGCATATTGTGGAACGGAAGGTGCATTTGCACATATCGCTACGACTAAAATTTTTCCTTCTGCGATTAAGGTGGCATATACCAGTTTCAAGAGGGCCTACGAAGCTGTAGAAAATGGTGAGTGCGACTGTGCGGTTCTTCCCGTAGAAAACAGTTTTGCGGGAGATGTAGGGCAAGTCAATGATTTGATGTTCTCTGGAAGTTTGTATGTTAATGGAATGTATGATCTTCCGATTACACACGACTTACTCGGTGTACAAGGAGCAACAATAAAGGATATTAAGACTGTAGTTAGCCACCCTCAAGCACTTTCTCAGTGTACAAGTTTTATTAAAGGCAATGAGCTAAAAGAGTTGGAATATTCTAATACGGCTCTTGCTGCAGAATATGTGAAGAAAGCTAACGATAAGAGCATAGCAGCAGTAGCAAGCGCGGAATCTGCTAAGATATTTGGACTTGAAGTGGTAGCTAGAAGTATCAACGATGATAGGTCAAATACTACTCGTTTTGCTGTATTTTCAAGGGCTGAAAATCGTATAGGGACAAGTGATAGGCCTGCATATTTTTCGCTTCTTTTCACAGCGAGAAACGAGGCCGGTTCTCTTGCAAAAGCGCTTACTATTTTAGGTAATTATGGTTTTAATATGAGAACACTTCGCTCTAGGCCTATGAAGGAACTTCTTTGGCAATACTATTTTTATATCGAAGCTGAAGGCAATATCTATGGCGAGGAAGGAACTAAATGTCTAGAAGAGTTAAAAGAACACTGTGATATGATTAAAGTGGTTGGCTCATATAATAATTTGTACAGCCAGGAGGACTAGTATGGTTATACCTGTTAGCTTAGGTGAAAAAAGTTACAATATATATTTAGATAGAGGGAATATAGCAAAAGCTCATGATTTCCTAGACCTGAATAGAAAGGTTCTAGTGGTGACTGATAGTGGAGTTCCTATGGAATATTCACAGGTCATTTGCAAAGCATGCAAAGAGCCGTATTTGATTAACATAGCTTCCGGTGAAAAATCAAAGAACCTTGATACTTTTGCTGAATTGTGTCAAAGCATGCTTGAAAACGGTTTTACTCGAAAGGATTGCGTAGTGGCAGTAGGCGGGGGTGTTGTTGGAGACTTGGCTGGTTTCGCAGCGGCATGTTTTATGAGAGGAATTGATTTTTATAATATTCCTACGACACTTCTTTCACAGGTAGACTCATCTGTAGGAGGAAAAACTGCAGTCGACTTTTGTGGAGTTAAGAACATAATCGGAGCATTTCACCAGCCTAAGGCAGTGATTATAGACCCTGATGTTTTACAAACTTTGGATGACAGACAGTTTGCTTGTGGCTGTGCAGAAATAATAAAGATG
>JAFYPY010000080.1 GCA_017547345.1 Bacillota bacterium
TCCTTTATTGAAGAAGAAAATTGGGATGAAATCACACGTCAATGCAAAGAAGCAAGAGCGATTGTAGATAAAGTTAGAAAGTAATAGGAGGAACTAGTTATGAGCAAAAAAGTTGTTACTTTTGGTGAAATTATGTTAAGACTTGCACCAGAAGGATATTACAGATTCATTCAGGCTGAGAAGTTTGGAGCAATATATGGAGGCGGAGAAGCGAACGTTGCCATTTCACTTGCAAATTACGGCGTAGATGCAAAATTTGTAACAAAGTTACCTGCACACGAAATCGGTCAGGCAGCTGTTAATACATTGAGAAGATTTGGTGTTGATACTAGCATGATTACACGTGGTGGTGACAGAGTTGGTATCTATTTCCTAGAAAAGGGAGCAGCTCAAAGACCTTCAAAGGTTGTCTATGACAGAGCGGGATCATCTATTTCAACAGCAACTACAGAAGACTTTAATTGGGATGAAATTTTTGAGGGCGCAGACTGGTTCCACTTTACAGGAATTACACCTGCTTTAGGCAAGAACGTGACAGCTATTTGCCTTGAAGCTTGTAAAGCTGCTAAGGCTAAGGGGCTTACTATTTCATGCGATCTTAACTATAGAAAGAAATTATGGACAAAGGCTGAGGCTAGAGAAGCAATGTCTGAACTTTGCCAGTATGTAGATGTTTGTATCGCCAACGAAGAAGACGCATCTGATGTCTTTGGAATTTCTGCAGAAAAAACTGACTTGACTAGCGGCAAGGTTAACCATGAGGGCTATATAAGCGTTGCAAAACAATTAGTAGAAAAGTTTGGATTCAAGAAGGTGGCTATTACTCTAAGAGAATCTATTTCCGCAAGCGACAACGGATGGTCTGGAATGTTGTATGAAGACGGAAAGGCATACTTCAGCAAGAAGTACTTAATGCATATTGTCGACCGTGTTGGTGGTGGAGACAGCTTCGGTGGAGGTTTAATCTACTCATGCTTGATGGATTATGCACCACAGGATGCAATCGAATTTGCAGTAGCTGCATCTTGCTTGAAGCACACAATAGAAGGAGACTATAACCTAGTAAGTGTTGATGAAGTTACAAAACTTGCTGAAGGAGACGGCTCCGGAAGAGTTCAAAGATAATAATTGATAATTGGAGGATACTAATATGTTTGATATTTCTGAAAATACAAAGGCCATTGCGAACTCAAAGATCAGAAGAATGTTCAATAAGGCGCTAGAGTTCGATGATCCAATTAGTTTCACAATAGGAGAACCTGACTTTACGGCTTCTGACAATATCGTAGAAGCAGCGTGTAAAGCTTTAAGGGAAGGAAAGAGTAAATATTCCGAAAATATAGGTATTTTCCCGCTGAGAGATGCTATCTCAAAATATTTGGATAAAGAAATAGGTGTAAAATACGACCCTTCTAGTGAAATAGTAATTGTTCCGGGCGCTATGGGAGGCTTATATCAGTCTTTAAAAGTATTACTGAATCCTGGAGATGAAGTAATCATTAACGAGCCATGCTGGACAAATTACATACAACAAGTTGAAATGTGCTACGCGGTTCCTGTAAGCGTTTCAACTAAGTTAGATGAAGGCTTCTGCTTAGACATAGAAGCTATTGAAGCGGCAATTACAGACAAGACAAAGATTATAATGATCAATACTCCTTGTAACCCTACTGGAGCGGTGCTTGGAAGAGAAGAGTTGGAAAAACTTGCTGATATTGCTAAGAAATACGATCTTCTTATCATTTCCGATGAAGTATATAAACACATCATTTTCGATGACAATGAGTTTGTAAGCATCGCTTCTATTGAAGGCATGAAGGAAAGAACTCTAGTTATCGATAGCTGTTCAAAAACATTTGCGATGACAGGCTTCCGTGCAGGATATGTTGCAGGTCCTGCTTTCATCGTCAAGGAAATCGTAAAACTTCAGGAAAATATCAGTGCATGTGTTGCAATGCCGAGCCAGTACGCTGCATTAGAAGCTTACACAGGTGCTGAAAGCAAGGATCATCTAAAGATGATGGTAGATAGCTATAAGGCAAGAAGAGATTATGTTTACGAACGAGTTTCAAAAATGCCTTTAATTAAATACGAAAAATCTCAGGGCACATTCTATGCATTTATTTCTGTTAAAGAGACTGGAATGACTTCTGAAGAATTTGCTATGAAATTGTTGGATGACAAACATGTTGTGCTTGTGCCTGGAGATGCGTTTGGTGGATATGGAGAAGGATTTATTAGAATTTCTTTTGCAGCATCAATGGAATCATTAGAAAAGGGATTAGATGCGCTTGAAGACTTCTTAAGAAAGGTTGCTGAGTAGAATGACTATTAATATAGACCGATTAATGAAAGACCTAGAAGACTTAGGCAAAATTGGTTTCATTGATGGCAAAGGTGCCAATAGAATGGCATACAGCGATGCCTTTGTAGAAGGTAGAGATTTCGTTAAAAAAATTATGGAAGATGCAGGACTTGTGACATCTATAGATGCTGTTGGCAATCTGACAGGATATTTGCCATCCACGGATGATAGCCAAAAAATCATTGCACTTGGATCGCACATAGATACCGTACCAAATGGTGGGATATTCGATGGCGCTCTTGGTGTAATTACGGCAATTGAAATGGTAAGATGTCTCAAAGAAGAAGGATATGTAAATTCACATCCTGTAGAAATAATTGCATTCAACGAAGAAGAGGGGAATATCGTTGGAGGAACTTTCGGCAGCAAGGCTTTTGCAGGATGCCCTTTTGAGGAATCCATGAGAGAGCCGATGAAAAAACATAACATTACTGAAGATGATTTCGTTTCTTGCAAGAGAAATGGTGATAATTACTTAGCATACCTCGAATACCACATCGAGCAAGGCGGAATCTTAGAAAGTAAAGACAAGAAAATAGGTGTAGTTGAAGGTATCTTTGGAATCCAAAGATACAGAACTACTATAAAAGGTGCCTCAAATCATGCCGGAAGTACTCCAATGTATTTAAGAAACGATGCTTTAGAAAAAACAAGCCGTCTAATAACAGATGTGATGGATACTGTTAGAAGCACTAACGATACAATGGTTTGTACCGTTGGAACCCTAAAGGTCCTACCTGGTGCCGTAAATGTCATTCCTGGCGAAGTAGAAATAATCATCGAGCTTAGAGACAAAGACATGGATGATATGTACAAAGTAATCCAAGACATAAAAAAAAGATGGGAAGAAAAAGGCGTTTCAATTGAAAGGTTTATTCTACAACCAGAAACTAACTGTAATAGCAAATTAAAGGAACTATTGCAACAAAGCAGTGATGAATTGGATCTTGAATCAATGAAAATATACAGTGGTGCAGGTCATGATGTCATTAACACCAGTATGATAATACCATCCGCATTATTATTCATACCTAGTAGAAATGGACTAAGCCATCACATGGACGAATACTCATCAAAAGAAGACATTTTGTCCGGTGCAGAAGTTATGTTAGAGACGTTTAAGAAGATTGACAGAGGTGATTTTAATGAAGATTAAGATTATTAACCCTAATACTACTCAAAGTATGACAGATAGCGTAGAAGAAATGGCAAAAAGATATGCCGATGAAGGTACAGAAATTATTGCCGTTAGCCCAAAGACAGGTCCAGACAGTGTAGAAACATATGTAGATGAATATCTGGCAATTCCGGGAGTGCTCCAGGAAATCATTAAGGGGGAAAAAGAAGGATGCGATGCATACATAATCGCTTGCTTCGGAGATCCTGGACTTCAGGCTGCTAGAGAAGTGACAGATAAGCCTGTACTAGGCATTGCAGAATCTGCTATTGCAACAGCAAAAGTACTTGCACCATATTTCAGTATAGTTTCTGTATTAGA
>JAFYPY010000081.1 GCA_017547345.1 Bacillota bacterium
ACCATTTCAACCTTACCACAGCCTAACTGTTTCGGCGGAATGTTTCTGTTGCACTTTCCCTATAGTTACCTACGCCAGACGTTATCTGGCATCCTGCCCTATGGAGCCCGGACTTTCCTCATCGACATCACGTGCCGACGCGACTGTCTGCTCTACCTATATTAAATTCTAAAAGAACATTGTTACAAATGGCACAGTATATGTAATTACTAAAGCCACAATTAAGAATATTACCACAACTTTTGCTAATAATCCATTATTTTTTTTCATTTTATCCCCCTAATTTACCTTATAACTTAACAAACGGATTTAAGTTCTCAGTAGATTCTATAATCTCAAGATCCGTATTATTACGAAGATATGTCGCCATATTCTCTACGAAAATCTTTTCGCTGCCATAGTGGCCGATATCAAGAAGATTTAGGCCAAGTTCCTTGGCAGTCTGTGCCGTATGATACTTCACATCTCCAGTGATGAATAAGTCGCAGCCTTCGCCCACTGCAAGTTCTAAGAAATCAGCCCCTGCCCCTGTGCATAGGCCAACTTTCTTAACATCTGCATCAAGAAGTCCTGCGAAGCTCATAAATGATTTGTCTATCTTTAGCCACTTTGAAATCTGCTCTATGTATTCGCCTATTGTACACTCGCCGTCAACTAATCCAACTCTGCAAAAACCACTTTCGTCGGATTCCATTACATGAATATCATCTAAATGAAGTAGTTTTGCTAGGTAATCGTTGTTACCACCTGCCGTTTTATCAAAGGGTGTATGGCTAGAATACACATTAATACCATTATTTATGAGCTTAACCATATAGTTACCCATAAAAGTATTATCGTCTACACACTTAATAGGACTAAATAACATCGGATGATGAGTTACGATAGCGTCGATTTTCTTGTCGATGGCCTCGTCTATTACCCTTTCAGTGATTTCCATAGCTACTAAAACCCTTGAAATATCAACGTTTTTTAGCTTTATCTGGTATCCCGAATTGTCCCATGGTTCCTGCATGCTTAGTGGAGCAAATTCCTCGATTATAGTCTGTAATTTATCTGCTTTCAATCTCTTTCACCAGCCTTTCGATATAGTCAATTCTAGTTTCCTGGTGTTTTATCTCATCTAAAGTAGTCTTGTTGCCTGACTTCATTGATTCTAAAATGAAGTTTTCCTTCTTTAGATGTCTTTCTAAGTATTCCATAGTAAGAGGATTCTTGAATTCTACTAGAGTCTCTGGGAACTGATAACAGATGTTATCTTCTCCCTTATCAGAGAAGTCGCTAACCTCACAAGTGCTAGGCTTAGCAGTTAGAATCTCGCAGATGTACTTGCCTTCCCTAACTAGCTGCTCATTAGTGATCTCAAAGCCGTTAGCAAGTAACCAGTGCCTAAGGAAACCTACGTTGTTTCTAGGCTGCAGTACATACTTCTTTAGGCTCTTAGTCTTAACTAAGTCAGCTCCTAGAATCTCTGTCATAAGGATACCGCCCATGCCGGCAATAGATACTGCATCGACTTCGCCCTTTTCTAGAACCTTGATTCCGTCTCCAAGTCTAAGGTCAAAGACCATGTCTGGATGAGCCTCAAGGCAGTTAGTACGAGCCTTTTCTAGTGAACCCTTTGAGATATCTGCCATGATTACCTTAGGGCTGATGTTATTCTCCCATAGGTAAATAGGCAAGAAACCGTGGTCAGTTCCTATGTCTGCTACGGTTTCTCCTCTTTCTATTTCGTTTGCAATTAATTGAAGTCTATCACTTAATTTAATCATTATTCTAAGTAGTCCTTTAACTTCTTGCTTCTTGAAGGATGACGTAACTTTCTTAAAGACTTAGCTTCGATCTGTCTAATTCTTTCTCTTGTAACGTCGAATTCCTTACCTACTTCTTCAAGAGTTCTAGCTCTTCCGTCTTCAAGACCGAATCTTAACTTAAGAACCTTCTGCTCTCTTTCAGTAAGTGTATCTAAAACTTCCACTAGCTGTTCCTTTAGCATGGAGAAAGCTGCTGCTTCTGCTGGTGCTGGAACATCTTCGTCTGGAATAAAATCGCCAAGATGTGAATCTTCTTCTTCACCGATTGGTGTTTCAAGGGAAACCGGTTCCTGAGCAATCTTCTGGATTTCTCTAACTTTTTCTACTGTGATTCCCATTTCTTCAGCGATTTCTTCAGGGGATGGTTCTCTACCATATGTCTGAAGTAACTGTCTGGAAACTCTGATTAACTTGTTGATTGTTTCAACCATGTGTACAGGAATTCTGATTGTTCTTGCCTGGTCAGCGATGGAACGAGTGATTGCCTGTCTAATCCACCAAGTTGCATAAGTTGAGAACTTGAATCCCTTAGTGTAGTCAAACTTGTCTACCGCCTTGATAAGACCAAGGTTACCTTCCTGGATTAAATCTAAGAACAACATACCACGGCCCACATATCTCTTCGCGATAGATACAACAAGTCTTAAGTTGGCTTCGCAAAGTCTCTTTTTAGCTTCTTCATCGCCGTCTGCCATTCTCTTTGCAAGCTGGATTTCTTCATCTGCTGTAAGTAGAGGAACTTTACCGATTTCCTTTAAGTACATTCTAACAGGGTCATCAACTGCAATGCTCTTTGGAATTGTCGCTTCTATGTCGATTTCGGCTGCTTCTTCTACAATGGCATCTACATCTGCATCATGGATAGCATCAGGATCTGTATCAAGTAAAGCGTCGAAATCATCAGGTTCATGTTCTGAAACGATTTCAATACCTTTTGCCATCAATAGCTCATAGATGTCGTCCATCTGATTCTTGTCTAAATCTGTCTGATCTAATACATCTGCTACCATGCCATAAGTAAGCTGATTCTTACCCTTCTTACCCTTTTCAAGTAGGGTTGCAAAGACTTCCTGCTTCTTATCTACAGCGTCTGTCTTAACTTCCTGATTCATTGTGTTTTCTAGTTTTTCTGTCATTACATCTTTCCCCCGTATATTTTCATTTGTCTTTGCACTTCCATTAATTTAAGTGTCAAATCTTCGATTGTTGCTTTGCCTGTTTCTTCATCCCCTAAGGATAACATGTCGATGATGTGTTTTTCTTCTCTTTCGAGCTCAGTAAACTTCCATCTGTTGATGCACTGATTGAAAACATCCGTCTCGTTTCCTGTCACTATTATCTTATCTAAACTTTGCTCAAGTTCCTGACTTTCTTCAGGTTCAAGCCTGTCCATAATCTGACTCTTGTCGAAATCACCCTTGAGTCCATAAAACTCAAAGCAGATGTTTACAACCTTTTTGCTTATATCGCTTTCAAATATATCAAACCACTGCAAAAGCTCTTCGGACAGCCTTGGCTCTACAAACAGACATTTAAGAATAGTTGCCTCAAGTGTAGAAAGCTTGTCTTTCTTTTCTTTTTTCTCTTGGTGGTGTTGAACAAATTGTCTCTTAGGCTCAATATTATTATTACCTAAGTTTTCCATTCTTATTGCAGCCTCGCTGATTCCAAGGTCTTTAGATACTTTTTTTGTATAAATATCCTTCTCAACAGGGCCAAGTTCTCCCAAAATAGGCGTAATTCGCTTCATATAGTCTAACTTGCCATCTTCTGTCTTAAGATTAAGTCCTCGTTTAGCCGCCTCAAGTTTATAATCTGTATATGATAAGGCATTATCTATAAGCTTCATAAAAGCTTCTTTGCCATTCTTCTTCACATATTCGTCAGGGTCCTTACCATCTGTAACATGAAGCACCTTCACCTTGCAGTTTTCGCCTTTGAGAACATCTATTCCTCTAAGGGCCGCCTTCTGTCCAGCAGCATCAGCATCGTAAGAAAGTACAACATTCTTTGTATATCTGTTAACAAGTTTTGCCTGATTCTCAGTAAGGGCCGTTCCAAGAGAAGCTGCCACATTAGTTACTCCATTTTGGTGAAGAGAAATAACATCCATATAGCCTTCTACGATAATTGCCATACCTTCCTTGCCTATATCCTGTCTTGTAATATTCAAGGCGTATAAGTTGTTCTTCTTTTGGAAAACTTTGTTTTCAGGTGAATTTAGATATTTTGGCATCTGCTGGTCTGATAAGGCTCTCCCTCCAAACCCAATAACCTTGCCTGCTGTATTGATAATCGGAAAAATTACTCGATTTCTAAACTTATCATAATATTTACCATCTTTCTCAGAAAGTAAACCAAGTTCTACCAAAATCTTCTCGTCAACACCCTTTGCCTTAAAATGTTTGTATAGAGCGTCCCAACTATCAGGTGCATAACCGAGGCCGAACTTCTTGATAGTTCTGTCTTCAATGCCTCTACCTGCCATATATGAATAACCGGGGTTTTTACCCTCAGTTAGATTTCTATAGAAAAATCTAGCGGCTTCACGATTGACTTCGTAATATTTCTCTCTATCGTCGTTATGTACATTCCTTTGGAGTGTAATACCATGTTCATTAGCGAGTTTCTCAACCGCCTCATTGAAGTCAAGGTTATAGTATCTCTTAACAAAGGACACAACATCTCCCGATGCACCGCATCCGCCAAAGCAAGTAAATATCTGTTTCTGCGAAGACACAATAAAAGAAGGCGTCTTCTCGTTGTGGAAAGGACATAGTCCTTTGTAGTTTGCTCCCGCGCGTTTCAATTGAACCGTGCGTCCGATGACGTCAACTATATCTATCTGGCTTTTTAATTCTTCTACTTGCTCTTTGCTAAAAGAAAAACTCATTCCCTGCCCCCATAAAATATCTCTTTAATACATTATACGCAAAAAATGAGTAATTTCCTTTTTTTAATATAAAAATTTTTCAAAAATTATTTCCATGCTTTTGGTACGAACAAGTCTGTATAAAGGCTTAACGCATATCTATCGGTCATTCCTGCAACGAAGTCCTTAACCGCCTCGTTTATGCCCTCGTCTCTTGCAACCTCTTGTAAGTCTTTTGGAAGTTTTTCTTCGTGTTCCAAGAAGTAGTCATAAAGTGCTTTTATGACAACACCAACTTTTGCTAAATCTTCTTCTTTTTTTACTAAACTCGACTTATATACGTTCTTAAACATGAAGTTTCTCAGAGTTAAAAGTTCCTTCTTGAACTCTTCACTCTGCATTATTTCGTCCTTGCCTTCGCTGTTTTCTATTACATCGTTGACCATTGCGTCGATTCGCTCTCTATGGCTGTAACCAAAAAGTTCAAGTGAAGACTTCGGAATATCATCGATAGAGATAACTCCACTTCTAACGGCATCATCGATGTCGTGGTTTATATAAGCAATTCTGTCGCTTAACTTAACAATCTGTCCCTCTAGCGTAAAAGGCTTAACTGGTCCTGTATGATTAACGATACCGTCTCTAACTTCTGCCGTAAGGTTCATACCCTTTCTAGAAGAAGTGGATTCAAGGACATCTGCCACGCGAAGGCTTTGCACATTATGCTCAAAACCACCTGGGTGAATCTGGTTTAATACATCTTCACCGTTGTGACCAAATGGAGTGTGTCCAAGGTCGTGGCCAAGGGCAATTGCTTCAGTAAGGTCTTCGTTAAGATTAAGTGCTCTTGCAATTGTTCTTGCAATCTGTGATACTTCGATTGTATGTGTAAGTCTAGTTCTAAAGTGGTCACCTTCTGGTGCTAAGAAAACCTGTGTCTTGTGCATAAGTCTTCTAAATGCCTTAGAATGTATGATTCTGTCTCTGTCTCTTTGGAAATCAGTTCTTGTAGTACACTTATCTTCTGCAATTTGTCTTCCCCTTGAATCTGCAGACTTTGCAGCATAAGGTGATAGAACCTGTCTTTCTCTATTTTCTAAATCAATTCTTGTCATTCTCATATCTGTACCCCTTATTTAATGCCTGTGTGACCAAATCCTCCAGCCCCACGTTCTGTCTCGTCAATCTTTTCAGTTACAACAAATTCCCCTTTTACGTAACTTGCAAAGACAACCTGCGCGATTCTGTCTCCATTGTGGATTGTATAAGGCTCGTTGCTAAAATTAATTAGCGGTACATTCCATTCCCCTCTATAGTCGCTGTCGACAGTTCCAATGCCGTTTACTAAGCTGATACCATGCTTGATTGCCATGCCGGACCTTGCCCTAATCTGAGCCTCGATTCCAACTGGAAGCTCAACGAAAAGGCCTGTTGGTACAAGTCTTCTCTCTCCGGGCTGAAGTGTCACAGGTTCGTCTAGATATGCTCTTAAGTCAGCACCTGCGCTGCCTTCTGTTTCGTATGTAGGAAGTACTCCGCTTTTGCTAATAATCTTAATTTCAGCTTTCATTTTATCTCCTAATTATCTTGTCACTAGTTTCTGTAAATTGATTTTCTTATCTGTTACTAAGCATCCACAGTAGTTCTTTGGATCACAAACTATCGGCTTGATTTCGTCTATTGTTTCCTTAGTTACACTATCAAGTCCAGCGATTACTTCTTCTGCAGTAAATACCTTGCCAAGAAGAAGCAAGTTCTTGCCGATTGCAAACATACGGCTTGCAACGTTTTCCTGTGCAAAAATGTAGCTAGACTTTAGCTGTTCCTTGGACATGGAAAGTTCTTCTTCTGTAACTCCGTGTCTATCTAAAATATCTAATTCTTCCTTGATTCCATCGATGGCGTCTTCAATCTTGTCGTGGCTGATGCCAGCATAAATATTGAAGTAACCGTCAGTACTAAATGCGCTATTCATTGAATATACGCTGTAAGCAAGGCCCTTTTCCTCTCTAATATTCTGGAAAAATCTAGAGCTCATGCTTCCGCCCATAATGCTGTTTAGTACATTGAAGGAATAGTATCTTGGATCGTCTAGGCTAACACTTCTTGTACATAAACATAGGTGTGTCTGTAGGATATCTTTTGTGATTACCTTGAATCTAGGCTGATATAGAGATGTCTTGTTTTCTCTAGGAGCCTTTGTTGCTCTAAGCTTTTTGAATTTATCTTCTAAGAACTTGCAGATTTCGTCTTCGTCTATGTTACCTGCAACTGAGATAACGATGTTGTCTCTAGTGTAAGTTCTTTCTTTATATTCTACCATTACTGGTCTTGTGATTCTGTTTAGTGATGTCTTGTTACCGATGATGGAATTGCCAAGAGGCGCACCCTTAAATGTCATCTCTGTAACCGTGTCGTGACATAGGTCATCTGGCTGGTCTTCAATCATCTTGATTTCTTCGAAGATTACTTTTCTCTCCTTAGTCATCTCGCGAGCATCAAATACAGAATTGTTAAGCATATCTAATAGCACCTCTGCACCCGATAAGATGTGAGTGTTGATAGTCTTAACGTAATAGCAAGTTGCTTCTTTACTCGTAAAGGCATTCATCTGACCGCCTAATTTATCTACGTCTTCTGCGATTTGTCTCGCGTTTCTCTTTTCTGTCCCCTTGAACATCATATGTTCGATGAAGTGAGAAATCCCTGCAACTTCAGGTGTCTCATCAACTGCACCGTTCTTTACCCAAATACCAATTGCTGCTGAATTTACGTGTGGAATCTTTTCCATTGCAACTCTAACGCCGCAATCTAGTGTTTTTATATTAACTCTTTTCATTGAATCTCCTTTTATTAGTGGATTTAACTTATATAACAATCCGAATTTTTTGACAATATATTTTAACACATTTTATGAACTTTTCATATACTACAAGAGAAAGATATTGGACTTTTAAGGAGGTAATTTTTATGAGCTGCTTTGGTGGGAGAATATCCCAAGACCTCTATCAAAACTGCTGTAATTCCAATACTCTATGCAAATTCGATGGTGATTTGAGTTGTGTAAACACAGAGCCAATCTATGTACAAAAGGTTTTTGATGCTGTTCTATTCAATTTACAGGGTATGAAGACTGTTCAAAATACACATTTTTCCCCTGCATTACCACAAGGCCATAGAGTAAAGAGAGTTGTCGATATTAGATGCAAAAAATATTTCAATCCGTGTAATGTTGATGACCATAACAATTTGAAACTTGATGTCAACACCTCAATATCCGGTGCACAGTTTCTGCAAAATGCTAGCGGAGACTATCTCCAAACCATAGGTGCTGATGGTACATTCTCAGAAAAAATTCTTTATGCAGAAACTTCAGAATGCGATGAACAGTGTAAAGGTACCCCAATCTTCGGCACGCAAAACATTGCAATAACAGGGAATGTAATAATAGAGCTTGATTTATTATTATGTGATTCATGTAACAATGATTCTATATTTACCGTATGTGCTGATGTGAATATAGCAGAACCTTCTCAACCACTGATACTTACTAATTTTTTCGAGATCTGTATGCCTTCTGCCATCGACACTGCATTCCTTCCTAGATTCACTGAAGTTACCAACTCTCAGGCAGAAGCTAGACTTGCAACCAACAACTGTGGTAGAGATTTGTCCATCGATTGCAACGGACACATTACTGGTAATTTAATTATTGCAATTTGTGTTACTTGCGAAAAAAAGATTGTTGTTCCTGTTCAGATTTGCGTCTTATCAACAGGATATACTAATGTTCCAATTCAACAGAATACAATTTGCAGTTCCTTCCCATCACTATTTCCAAGCACAGTAAGACCTCAAGATACTGCGCATAACTGTGATGACCACTGTGATGATGATTTTGAAGATGAGTGCTTTGATGATTGTCATGTACCATCTCATAACGATGACTGCTGTGATCCTTGTTCTAACAGACCACATCGTCCACAACCAAGGAGATAAAAATAGGCTGCGATTCTTCGCAGCCTTAATTATTGTTTTCATTCATTCCACTAGCAATCATCTTGATGATTATTTCCGTATTCATCTTGTAGGCTCTATATGGATGGTTCTGTGCTCTCACTTCGTTCCAATAGACTTTCTTATGTTCCTCGAAAGCCTCTTCAAGACTCATTCCTCTAGTCAGACACCCTTCTATCAGTTCTTTTTCAGCCAAAGCCTCTTCTATATACCAATCAAAATATCTATCCGCTACATCCTTTGGTGTAACACCATAGTGAGGAACCACAAGACATTTAACTGGAAGTTCTTTTAGACGCTTAGCAGCAACAAATGACTCATCAAAACTTTTCAAAACTGATGTATGCATCTTGTTTTCATTTTCTAGAACGCCTGTGGATTCACTTGCAAATAAAAGTCCAGAAGGTTCAATAAAGTATGACATAGAACAGTCTGTATGACCCTTAGTTTCATAAGCAACGACTGATTCTCCGCCGCCTAAGTCAACTATCTCACCATCCTCAAGGACAATATCTACTCTTATACCCTGTGCATTAACAAGACTTGGATCTTTTCCATAAAATTCCGCTGCTGACTGACCCATGGATACAATCATTCTAAGTGCACCAGGACGATCAAAAACAGATGCAGTCTTTTTGCAACCGCATACTTTAGCATTGGGCCATCTCTTTAGAACATAAGGTAGGGCTCCCATGTGGTCATAATGAGTATGAGATAATAGAATATAGTCAAGGGAACGCCCACCAAGCGCCTCGTCTATATTTTCAATCAATTTATCACTGAAACAAGCCATCCCAAGGTCATGAAGCACTGTGCTCTCTTTTCCTAAATACAAGAAAGCCTCTCCCCCATATCCTCCGGTAACCCGTCTAAGATTCTCCATTATTTTTCTCCTTCTTGCGTAAGTTAATGAAATTACATACTAATATAATTACAACGACTATTCCTACATAACCGATAATTGGCGATATAAAACTTACAAAGTTCTTAAATCCAAATAAGCCAAGGATAAAACCAACTATTGCAGTGGCTATGATAATCCATTTTTTCTTTGGACCATCTTTGATCCTTGTTGTAAAGCCATAATAGTTGCTTGTTGAAGCAGAATAAATTGCACAAAACAAAATTATAGTGTATATATTGCTCATTATTCTTGAAACTCTATTTGCATATCCTAAAATAGGCATATCCATTGCTTGTGAAAACCCTGGGTCAACTAAGATAGTCAGCAAAATCAACATGGCTAGTATTCCTAAAAATACCGCTCCCATAGTTGCTCCATTAGTTGCAGTTTTATCGTCTTTTGCGTTGATTGTTGATGTTGCAACTATAGAAACTAGAGCCATCATATTGTAGCAAACATATAGCAATGAGGCTATTATCCAATTAGGAGCTGCCGGTGATGGAGTAATTACGACAGTGGAATCAAGTTCTTTAAGACCTGAACTTAAAACGATGATGCATGTTGCAACCATTGCAATACAAAGTATAGGCATTATGTATCTAAATACCCTTGAGACTCTCTCAAAATCACCAAGAACAGTTATTACAGTTAAAAATACGATTAAAAGGCCTCCAACATAATAGTCGAAACCGAACTGCTGATGCAAAAGTGCCCCGCCTGCCGCAGACATTATAATCATTACAGTTGCAAGGATAATTGCCATAAATGTTTCTACAAAAGCTTCCATTTTTGGATTACCACCTGGGACAATTATCTTACCCATATTGTTAGTTTGTAGAACTTTAGCATTATATCTGATTATATGTCCAATGGCCATGAAAAGCACGGCAAAGACGATAACTCCAGCAATTCCGCCTTTTCCGAAAACACCAAAGAATTGCCATGTTTCTCTACCGGATGCAAATCCCGCACCCATTATTGCCCCAATATACATTACAGCAATATTTAGGGTACTAAGTTTATTTTCCTTCATTATCCATTGGCTCCTTGTGCTGTTTTACTTCTAAATATTCTCCATAACTAAAGAAAACTAGTCCAACCCAAATGATTGCAAAGGCAATTAGCTGTATAGGTTCAAATGGCTCTCCTAGGAATTTGATACCGATAAATAAAGAAATCGTAGGTGAAATATATTCTGTTAATCCTAGAACGAATAAGTTTAATTTGTTTGCAGCATCTGCAAATAGACCAAGTGGAAATGCAGTAAATAGGCCGCAAAGCATAAGCAAAGCGTACTTATATGGCTCTGCGACAGCAAGAGCACCCTGGCCTGTGGTTTCAATATATATGATAACACCTAAAGCAAAAGGCATTAGGAAAATAGTTTCGTATAGCAACGACAAAATCGGCGGCATGTTAAAATCTTTCTTTAACGCCGCATAGAAAGAAAAAGTAAGCGCAAGGCTAAGTGCGAGTACAGGAAGTTCTCCAAAGTAAACTATAACCGCGATTACACCAGCTGCAGCAAAACCAAAGGCTATAGCCTTGTATTTGCTTAGCTTGTCCTTGAAAATAATGATTCCGATTAAACAAACAGCAAGTGGCTCAATGTAATAACCTATGCAAGTCTGAATTATTAAATTAGCATTGACTGCCCATATGTAAAGAGACCAGTTAGCCGTAATCAAACATCCTGCAAGCACTATTCTAACAAGTTTTTTCTTATCTTTTAGTGGAGCAAGAATCGTGTCTTTATCATATAAAATCAGGGCACCAATAAGACATACTACTGCAACTAAAACTATTCTATAAAAGATAATTACTGCAGAATCTATTGGTCTAAGCATCTGCCAATATATAGGCATTATCCCCCACCACAAGCTGCAACCTATGGCAGAAATCATCCCTTGCTTATATGTTTTTCTTTCATCTACTATTTTGTTTCCCATAGTTTTTCTCCTAAGAATATCATAATGTTATACTATCATTTGACTATATAAAAAGCAAGGGAGGACTGATTAAAACAGTCCCCCGAATAAGCCTCCATTCTTTCCATCACTGCAAAGAAAACAATATATTAATATTAAGAAAAATAGGAGTAATATACCGTTTCCTCCGTTATTATCGTTGCAATAGCAATCTCTCACGCATTTTTCCTGGCATTCATTTACACAGCACTCTAGTCTTCTGCGGTCATCTGCCCTGCAGTCATCGTGCCTACAATCATCACGTCTACAATCGTCGCCCATTAAAAAACCTCCATCTTTTTTTATATAATATGATGGAGGTCTTGTTTTTGTTAATATAGTTTAATATGTAAGCGCTATACTATTGTACTAAATATGGATCCTCTGGCTCGTCCACATAGGAGTCCTTATCGTTGTATTCGTCTTCTGCTGCAATCACATCACCAAAGGACATAATGTATTCGTCAAGATGATAGTCAAGACATGCACTAAAGTCGTATTCGTACTTATCGCCGTCGATCTTTTCGAGTCTTGCAAGACCGATGGCATCTCTTAATGTATATGGTCGTTCTGTTCCGTCGGCAATGTTTCTAGCAATTACTTCTGAATCCATAGAATACCACATTCTAAATCTGTTGATTTCTTCTGCCAGGTTTCCTAGGATATTGTCTTCCTGGTCCGCATTCTTTGCAAGGCCCATAAGGGAACGCTTAACATTGTCCATGATTAGGAAAACATCTGGAGAGTCACCAGGAATGAAATCTGTTACTTCTTCGAAATAATTATCTAGTAAAGTATATAAAGATTCCATATTAACCCCTTCCATTAGGGCATAGATTTCTTCGAAATCAATATATTCGTCGCATTCCAGTAATGCGGCTAGGTTCTCAAAATATTCAAAATCTGCAGGTTCATCGATGTCTAGTAGTTCATATAATTCTTCTCTATCCATTGTTTACTCCTATAAATCCAAATTCTTAAACTTTAGAATTAAGTTTGATTTTTCTGTTTCTAGTACCTTTTGAATCATGTTAGTGAAGTTTTCTGAAAGGTCGCTGGCATAGAAGATGTTCTCTCTATCGTTGTTGTCTCCTGCCAAAGCATCATCATTTTCTAGAATCTGCTTAACCCTTCCGATAATTTCGTAAGATGGATTTATAATCTTCAAATCAGGATAAATCTTCTCGATATTCTTTCTGATAATCGGATAGTGTGTACACCCAAGTACCAAAGTATCGATCTTGTTGTCCTTAATGAAGTCGTCCATGTAGTAACGAATTGTTAAATCCATTATCTCATTTTCTATGATGCCCTCTTCAATAAGCGGTACAAAAGCCGGAGTCGCAAGTTGATGAACATTTAGACTATCGTTGAAGTCTTCAATTCTATCTTTGTATGCGCCACTGGCGATTGTAACCTTTGTGGCAATAATTCCCACGTTGTTCTCCTCTGTACAGTTTGCTGCAACTGCTCTAGCCGCAGGGCTGATGATTCCTAGAATTGGAATCTGAGGAAAACGTTCTCTCAGCTCGTCAAGACAAGTCGCACTGATAGTGTTGCATGCGATTACTATCATCTTAACGTCCTTAGATACTAAAAAGTCAGCAATCTGCATCGAATATTGTTTAATTGTTGAAACAGCCTTTGATCCATAAGGAGTTCTTGCTGTGTCTCCAAAATAAATTACTCTCTCATTAGGTAGATTTGCGAATAAATTTGGAATACTTGTAAGTCCGCCTAGGCCTGAATCAAAAAAACCTATAGGTCTATTATCCATTTATGTAATAATCCTTTCCAAATTGTGGTATAATATATTCGTTGTCAAATGACTATACAATTATACTACAAAATATAATTTTTATCTATATAGGAGGCGAAAATGTCTGATAAAAAGTTAAAACAGAGAAATGAAATCCCAAAAGAATATAAATGGAACATCGAGGCTATGTATCCTGACGAATCCCAGTGGGATAAAGATGTTGCAGAAAGCGTTGAAAAAGCAACAGATTTTGCAAAGTTTCAGGGCAAGTTAACAGAATCTGCTTCTACTCTTCTTGAAGCATTAAGAGAAAGAGATGCGATTTGGCAGAAACTTGAGCATGCCTTTGTTTATGCCGCAATGAAAAAGGACGAAGATAATAGAGAGGACAAGTATCAGGCTATGGACGACAAGTGCGGCAGTGCTATCGCTAAGGTATCCGCTTCTATGTCCTTCTTTACTCCTGAATTACTAGAGGCGTCCGAAGAAACAATCCTAGGATACATCGCTGAAGAAGAAGGTCTAAAGCAGTATGAGTTCCTACTAAAGTCTGCACTTAAAGAAAAAGAACATATCTTAACTGCTGCCGAAGAAAACATCTTAGCCCAGATGTCCGAAGTACTTGGTGCTACAAACGATGTTTTTAAGATGCTTAACAACGCTGACCTTACATTCGGTACTGTAATTGATGAAGACGGCGATGAAGTCACCCTAACTCACGGTAACTACATCACTTTCATGGAAAGCCAGGATAGAGAAGTTCGTAAGCAGGCATTTACTAATATGTATGAAGCTTACAAGAAACTTAACAATACAATCGCGACAAACTACAATTATAATACAAAGACTGACGTTGTAGGTGCAAGAATCAGAAAGTACGCTTCTTCCCTAAACGCAGCATTAGATGGTAATAACATCCCTACTGATGTTTATAGAAACCTAATCGCAGAAGTTCGTAAGTCCTTACCTGTAGTTCACAAATATGTTGAACTTCGCAAGAAGGTTTTGGGCGTTGACGAACTACAGATGTATGACGTTTACGTTCCTATGGTAAATTTGCCTAAGAAGGATATCTCCTTCGAAGAAGCTGTAGAAATGATGGCAGAAGGCCTTGCCCCTCTTGGCGAAGAATACATCAATCAGGTTCGCGAAGGTATCAAGGAAGGCTGGATTGACGTATACGAAAATCAGGGCAAGACAAGCGGTGCTTACAGCTTCGGCTCCTACTCCAGCATGCCTTACATCTTATTAAACTACACAAACACAATTAAGGATGTTTTCACTATTGTCCACGAAATGGGTCACTCCATGCATTCATATTACACTAGAAAGACTCAGCCTTACACTTATGGAGACCACTCCATCTTTACCGCTGAAGTTGCTTCTACTGTAAACGAATCTTTATTAATTCAGCACCTACTTAAGACTGAAAAAGACCCAGAAATGCGTAAGTACCTAATCAACTTCTATATTGAAGAATTTAGAACTACACTTTTCCGCCAGACTATGTTTGCCGAGTTCGAACTAATGGCTCACGAAGAACTAGAAAAAGGCGGCGTGCTTACTCCTCAGTGGCTAAATGACACTTATGAAAAGCTAAATTCCGACTACTTCGGACCTGCTATGGGTAAAGACGAATATATCAAGTATGAATGGTCTAGAATCCCTCACTTCTATCGTGGATTCTATGTTTACCAGTATGCTACAGGCTACTCTGCAGCGACTGCAATTAGCTCCAAAATCTTAAACGAAGGCGACGAAGCTCGTGATAACTACATCGAATTCCTAAAGAGTGGATCTTCAAACTACCCTGTAGAGCTTTTAAAGATTGCAGGCGTTGATATGGCTTCTCCTGAGCCTGTTAAGATGGCTATGGAAACTTTCAAAAACCTTGTTGATGAATTCGAAAAATTAATGTAATATCATAGCTATGGAAAAGAGAATTTATATTTACAAAAATGACACTGAGATGTCACAAATTATTGAAAAAACTTTGCGTAAGAAGCTTCTCAAAAGCGATCTAAAAGTTTTTGATGAATATGATGCGGATAACACGGATTTAATCATATGTATAGGCGGAGATGGTACGCTTCTCCGTCTTGTACAGGAGTTTAATTTCCCTAAGACTCCTATTGTCGGAATCAATACGGGGCATTTAGGGTTTTTCCAAGAAATTCTTCCAGAAAAGATTGATGATTTTATTTTCCTATATAATCAAGGTAAATACAGCATCCAAAGCCTAAACGGAGTTTCCGCGTACATAAAAACTAGCTCTGAAACAAATAAACATGTTGCATTAAATGAAATTACAGTTAAAGGACTTATGACACACCCTGTCCATCTTAACATCTCTATCAATAACAGCTTTATTGAAAGATTCTCAGGTGATGGTCTATGTGTTGCAAGCCCAGCGGGAAGCACTGCATATAACTATGCTTTGGGTGGTAGCATTGTGGATCCAAGACTTAACCTACTTCAGGTTACTCCTATTGCTCCAATGCAAAATGTTGCTTACAGATCATTTACATCTAGCATACTACTGCCATCAAACGATAAACTTACTGTAATACCATGCAGTGCCAACGACAGAACGCTAACTGTAATCTACGATGGTATGATGACAGAATACGAAGATGTAGAAGAAATATCAATCTTCCTATCACGCAAAAAAATCAATCTAATTCGATTCGACGATTATCAGTTCTGGGAAAAGGTTAAGAGCAAATTCTTATAATAACGATGATTATGGCGGTCTTTTATATTGGCCGCCTATACTTTTGACAAGGATAAAAATATGACAGAATTTAACTATATTGTAACTGAAAAAGATGAAAATTTAACGGTAAAGGACCTACTAAAACGTGAGTTTCGATTTTCCTCTCGCCTTATGACTAAATTAAAACAGCAGGATTTGCTAAGCTTAAACGATAATCCTGTTCGTGGATGGATGACACCTGAGGTTGGCGATAAGTTAACCGTAACACTTCCAGAGGAAACTTGTGATTTTCCACCAGAAGATATTCCAATTGCTGTAGTTTTTGAAGATAAAGACCTTCTTGTAATCAATAAACAGCCAGGTTTTGTGGTTCACCCTACCAAGGGTAAGCCTTATCACACTATCGCAAACGGTTTAATGAAAAAGATGCTAGACGAAGGTCAGACATACAAGATTAGATTCGCTAATCGTTTAGACATGAACACTTCCGGCCTACTAGTAATTGCTAAAAACGGCTTCACTCAGGACCATATCGTTAAACAGATGAAGGTTGACCACATCAAGAAGAGATATATGGCCATCGTAGACGGTATCATGGAAGAAGACGAAGGTACTATCAATAAGCCTATCGGTAGACCTGACCCTAACGAAGTTGAAAGATGGGTGTTACCTGTAGAAGACGGTGGATACGAGTCTATCACCCACTACAAAGTAAGAGAAAGATATGAATCCGGCTACACACTTGTAGAACTTAGACTTGAAACTGGTAGAACTCACCAGATAAGAGTTCACCTTGCTTCCATCGGTCATCCAATTACCGGTGACCATTTATATAATAATGGCGACCCATTCTTATATAGACAGCTCCACGGTGACTTTAGAAGAATAGAAGGTGCTGATGAAGTTCCTACTTCCGAATACATAGATAGACAGGCCTTACATGCATATAGCTTGACTTTCACACATCCTG
>JAFYPY010000082.1 GCA_017547345.1 Bacillota bacterium
AATTAAGAAATATAGACTGCTTGAAGAAAATGATTACCAAATCGACTTTGAGGAGTTGAAAGGTCTAATTACAGAAAAAACAAAAATGATTGTTATCGTATCACCTAGTAATCCTACGGGTGGAGTACTGGACAAGAAGAGCCTTGAAAGCATTGCTGAAATTGCGAAAAAGCATGATTTATTAGTATTATCCGACGAAATTTACGAAAGACTTACATACGATGAGGAAAAGCCTGCAATCAGCATTGCATCTTTAGAGGGCATGAAAGAAAGGACCATCGTGCTAAACGGACTTTCTAAGAGTATGGCCATGACGGGATGGAGACTTGGTTACATAGCTGCCCCAGTGGAGTTGATAGAGCCTATGAATAGAATGGCTTTTTATATGACTGCGGGAGCAACTACTTTTGTAACACATGCAGCGACAGAAGCAATTAAAGACTTAGATGGATCCATTCGAAAAATGAGAGATGAATTCAAAAAGCGCAGGGACTATCTTGTTGAGGAGGTTAATAAGCTCAAGAATTTTAGTTGTAAGATGCCAGAAGGAGCATTTTATGTGTTTATGAACATAAAGAAGACTGGGATGACAAGCGAAGAATTCTGCGAGTATGCTCTAGATCGTGTTAGACTGGCAGTAGTGCCAGGAGATGCTTTTGGCGAGGCGGGAGAAGGTTATGTCAGAATGTCATATGCAACTTCAATGGAAAATCTAAACAAGGCTATGCAGCTTTTAAGAATTCTTGATGAAGAACTAACTGAAAAATAATTATAATTAAACGCAGCATATCAATATGATTATGCTGCGTTTTTTACTGTTATTAGAAATTTGTTTGACGAATAGTAACTTCTCCGCTTGTAATACTTTCTATTTGTAATTTTTTAGGACCTTCAAGGTACTCTACAACTAAACCACCGTTTTGATCAATGTCTATGGCACGGGCGTGTATTCCTTGTCCACCGTTTTCGGGAAGGGCACTTTGGTTAGTGCCGTAGATTAGAATGGATTTCCCCAAAAGTAATGAGCGCGCTTTGTAGTCTTTTATTAGATTTTCGCTATCAAAATTTTCGAGTGATCCTAAAATTTGATTTGTAATAGCTGCGATTAGTGAATTTCGATCAAACTCTTTTAGAGGGGTTTTGATATATGTAGCCCTGTCTTTTATCTCTTCTGGAAACTCTTGTTCAAAGCAGTTTATCCCAATTCCAACAATAATCTTGTTAATTATGCCTGCTTTGATGTCACTTTGGGCTTCTGTAAGTATTCCACAGACCTTTTGTCCATCTAAATAAATGTCATTTACCCATTTGATTTTAGGGACTATACCAGTAATTTCCTCAAGTGCTTTGCATACTGCAACTGCGGCAAGGGGAGTTACTAGCATAATTTTATCTGTATCAAAATTAGGTTCAAAGGCTATGGTCATATAGATTCCCTTGGCAGATGGGGAATAGAATGAACGGCCAAGTCTGCCACGCCCATGAGTCTGTTCGTTTGCTACGATTAAAGCTGGAATAGATATATCTTGCAAGTTTTTCGCATAAGTATTGGTTGAATCAAGAACATCAAAAGTGTGAACGTTGCAAGGACATGTCATTTTATCCATTAAAAGTGAAGCGTTTAGGTTGTCATTGGTTAATACTTTTGCACACATAATGTATTCTCCTTATAAACTACTTACAGTATATATTAAAAGAAGGCCTAAAATCAATGCAATGCTTTATTTTTCAATAAATTAGTGGTATAATAATTGGGCTTGTATTTTCAATGATATGGGAGGAATAAAATTGACAACACAGATTATAGCCATTGCGGTTTGTGTAGCATTTTCTGCATATTTTTCCGCAACAGAAACGGCTTTTACATCTCTAAATAAAATAAGAATGAAAAACATGGCAAATGACGGCAACCGAAAAGCTAAAGAGGTCCTTGACCTTGCTGACAACTACGACAATTTGCTTTCTACAATTTTAGTAGGAAACAATATTGTAAATATAGCAATGACTTCTCTTGCTACTGTATTATTCATTACTCTATATCCAAAATACGGTGCGACAATTGCAACAGCAGTAACTACAGTTGTAGTTTTAATCTTTGGTGAAATATCTCCAAAGAGTCTTGCAAAAGAAAATCCTGAAAAATTTGCGATGATATCCGCACCGATGATAAGATTCTTTATGGTAATCCTTGCTCCGATTAACTGGATTTTTGCCCAGTGGAAAAAGGTTTTGGCAAAAGTTTTCGATGCTGATGGTGTAAGACCTATTACGGAAGAAGAACTTCTTACTATGGTGGAAGAAGCTCAGACAGAAGGCGGAATCGACGAAGAACAGAGTGAACTTATTCAAAACGCTATTGAGTTTAACGACTTGCAGGCATGGGATATTCTAACGCCACGAGTTGATATTATGGCCATTGAAATAGACGAAGACGAAGAAGTAGTAGAGAAGATGTTCCTTGAGACTGGGTTCTCGAGACTCCCTGTTTACGAAGATGACCTTGACAACATTGTGGGGGTATTAAATCAAAAGGATTATCATAACCACATCAAAGGTGGAAGAGCATCAATCTCTGAATATGTAAAACCTGTTATCTTTGTAGCAGGATCTATGAAAATTGCACAACTTCTTAAGAAACTTCAAACTGTTAAAACACACATTGCCATTATCGTAGATGAATACGGCGGCACGGATGGACTCGTTACAATGGAAGATATTATCGAAGAACTTGTCGGAGAAATCTATGATGAACACGATGCAGTTGAACTTCAGGACATCGTTCAGCAGCAGGATGGAACCTATAGAGTTCTTTGCGGTACTAATGTAGATAAGATGTTTGACTACTTCGATGTAGAGGAGGAAGTCGATGCTACTACAGTAAACGGCTGGGTAGTTTTACAAATCGATAAACTTCCATCAGTTGGAGATAAGTTTACTTATGTTGCAGATTATAAGCAATTCGATGTGGTTGTTACAAAAGCTGATGAAAGAAAATCTCTTGAAATTAATATGGTAGTTACTGAACTCGAAAGAGAAGAATAGAAAGGGGATCAAATGGGATTAATGGAAAAAATCTTTGGTGACTTAAATGCCAAAGAAGTAAAGAAAATCGAAAAAATCGCAGATCAGGTTATGGCTTTGGAAGCTAAGATGGAGGCACTAACTGATGATGAACTGCGCGGCAAGACTTTAGAATTCAAGGAGAGGCTTGCTGCCGGAGAAACTTTAGATGAGCTTTTACCGGAAGCTTTTGCTGTGTGCCGTGAAGGTGCGTGGAGAAGCGTTGGTATGAAGCACTTTAGAGTGCAGGTAATTGGGGGAATTGCACTGCACCAAGGTAGAATTTCTGAAATGAAGACAGGCGAAGGTAAAACTTTAGTTGCGACACTTCCAGCATACTTAAACGCCCTTGAAGGTAAGGGAGTACATGTGATTACTGTAAACGATTACTTGGCAAAGCGAGATGCTGAGTGGATGGGAAAGATTTATACTTTCCTAGGCCTTTCCGTAGGTTGTGTAATCCATGGCCTTAAGGACGAACAGAAAAAAGCTGCTTACAGAGCAGATATCACATATGGTACAAACAACGAATTTGGTTTTGACTACTTAAGAGACAACATGGTCACTTACAAGGAACAGCTTTCTCAGAGAGATCTTAACTTTGCCATTGTCGACGAAGTTGACTCTATCTTAATCGATGAAGCTAGAACTCCTTTAATCATTTCTGGTAGAGGAGACAAGTCAAGTGACCTTTATCAGAAGGCAGACATTTGCGTAAAGCCTCTACGCGAGGGTGAGGACTTTGAACTTGACGAAAAAGACAAGAAAATAACCGTAACTGAGGCAGGTGTTGCAAAGTGTGAAAAATTCTTCGGGATAGAAAACCTGGGCGACCCTGAAAACATGGAAATTAACCATCACGTTCTAAATGCCCTAAAGGCAAGAAATATCATGAAGCGTGATGTAGACTATATCGTAAAAGATGGCGAAATCGTTATC